>NZ_JCACLG010000057.1:0-106572 GCF_059505785.1 Kastovskya adunca
ACCCTTCACCCTTCACCCTTCACCCTTCACCCTTCATACTTCACCCTTCATACTTCATAGCTGTATAGCGGGCCATTCTGGTTGGCGATAGTAGCGGGTCATATCGTCAAACTTCCGCAGTTCTGCACGGGTAATCAGCAGGCTAGGTTCGTCTGCTTCAAGCCATTGCATACTGAGGTCTGAGAGGATATTAGAGAGGCGATCGCGATTCACCTCTTCTGCCGAAACATCACCAAAGTATCCCAGGGTGATATGAGCCGTAAAGTGATACTGCTGTTCGACCCCCAAAGCTATCAAACTGGTGTTTTGATAAATCGCCCGCCGCAATTTTAAAATTCGCTGGTAGGAGTCTTCATCCTGGGGAATCAAACAAACCGCGATCGCGCGGGGTCTAATCATAAATCCCAGCAACTGCCACAGAATCGGTTTCCCCTCAGAAGTCTTCTGGTTGTACTGCTGAAAGCTTTGATCAATGACACTGCGTAGCTGTGGCTCAAACTCTGGATTTTTGGTTTGAACATCGCGATAGGCACTATCCCAAATCAAGTCAGCTAGAGTTAAATGGAAGCTCTCAGGAGGGACTGTCACAAGCAGCCCCTTGTCTAGCGGCTCTATCAGTTGCTGTTGGCAACGCTCCAAGCGCTTGTAAAATGCAGAATTTTCGGGTTCTTCCTCCCAAGGGGGTGTGACTACGCTGTAGCCAGGAAAAGACACCGCCTGTATTGTGCCTGTTTCATCACGCTTAAACTTGGGTGACCGCTGGATATTCTGTAGCTGAGCTTGATAGCTTGCTGGTCTAGTTAAGCGTGCCACCCGATTTAAATAAGTTTGATACGTCTCGTCCAATTCTTAGATCGCCTCATTATCCCTTATGACAATTTACCTCTATTGGGGAGAAGATCACTTCGTAATCACGCAAGCTGTCAAGGAACTTATCGATAAAACCCTTGACCCCAACTGGGCTAGCTTTAACTATGACAAAATTTTTCCCGATCAACCAGATGCGTTAATCCAGGCGCTAAATCAAGCAATGACACCTCCCTTCGGTATGGGAGGACGCTTGGTGTGGCTGGTAGATACAACCATTTGCCAGCAGTGCAGTGAGGATCTGTTGGCACAACTAGAACAGACTTTCCCAGAAATTCCTGATGACACGGTGTTACTCTTTACCGCCACGCGACGACCCGATGGACGCTTAAAATCTACTAAACTGCTGCAAAAACATGGTCATATCCGCGAATTTGCCTTAATTCCTCCCTGGAAGACCGACCAACTTGCACGGCGCGTTCAGCAAGCCTCTCAAGAGGTTGGGGTGCGGCTGACAGCGAGGGGAAGTGAGTTTTTAGCCGCCGCCGTTGGTAACGATACGCGGCAGTTATTTAATGAGCTGGAAAAATTGCGGCTGTTTGCGGTGACGTCTCAAAAACCTCTTGATCAACAGGAGATTGCGATGTTAGTCATGACCAATACTCAAAATAGCTTGCAGCTAGCCTCGGCAATTCGGGAAGGCAAAATAGCAGCATCCTTAGAGTTAGTACAGGACTTGATTAATAAAAACGAACCAGCTTTAAAGATTGTCGCCACCTTAATTGGGCAATTTCGTACCTGGCTTTGGGTGAAACTCATGGTGAGTACAGGAGAGCGAGATGAAAAAGCGATCGCGACGGCGGCGGAAGTTAGTAACCCCAAACGAATCTACTTTCTCCGCAGTGAAGTCCAGTCGCTATCATTACAGCAACTCATGGCTACTCTCCCGATCATGCTAGAGTTAGAAGTCTCTCTCAAGAGAGGCGCAGACCCCTTATCCACTCTGCAATCTTTGGTAATACAACTGTGCCAAATTTGCCAGTAAATAATTGTTCTTGACTAATGACTAGTGACTGATGAATACTGACGGCTGAGGAACTTCTGCTCCTTAAAATAGTTCAGAGCAAACTAAGCCCATTTGGGCAATTGTTTCTCGTTTTTGGTCGTATCCGATCGCCATGATGACTCTTAACTGTTCTCATCCTCAATTGAATAAAATCTTCTCTCGTTCTCTGATTATCGGTGCTTTGACGGCAATGGGTCTACTCTCTGGACTCACCCCTGGGATATCGAAGGACTCGGCATCTTTTGTGACTGGGGTTTCTGCTTACGCTCAAGATATTAGTAACGAAGAGGCAACCAACTATGCTAGAGCCGTTTTGTTAATGGAGCCGCTCCGCCAAGCTGCCTATAACGAAATCAAAAAAATTCAAGGTTCTAGACCAGTTCCCAACATTATATGCAGCCAGGAAGACAGTTTGCGTGCCCTTCCTAGAGACGCTCAGGGAATTGCCACAAACTACTGCAACCAGTCAAAACGCATTGTTGAAAGCAACGGCTTCACCATTGCTCGGTTTAATGCCATGACTCAGACCATTCAATCTAACCCCACTTTAGAGCGACGAATTCAAAATGAATTGATTCGTCTCCAACGCTAACGTCATCACGAGATTACAGAGTAATGCTGACTTTCACCCAACGCTTGGAGGCTATTCCTGAGCGTCCAGTCAGTTTTAGCCTTGCTCTTACAGCAGAAGAACGAACTCGCAGTCGCCATCGTTTCGAGATGCCAGGTGATCAAGTGTTTTTTTTGCGTCTCCCTAGAGGAACGGTGCTGCGGGATGGCGATTTTCTCCAATCAGAGACAGGCGATGCGGTGGTTCAGATTACTGCCAAACCTGAGCATGTAATCGTCGTCACAGCAAATTCCCCTTTACATTTACTACGGGCAGCCTACCATCTAGGGAATCGCCATGTCCCCTTGGAAGTCGCCTCAGGCTATCTTCGCTTATCCCCCGATCCAGTTCTCAAGGCAATGCTGGAACAATTAGGCGTACAGGTGCAAGAGGCAGTCTTACCCTTTCAACCGGAAGCAGGGGCTTATGAACAAAGCCATTAGGTTTTGTTCGGCAACAGATGGGACGAAAAAACTAGTGGCTCATGACTCATGACTCATCCCCCCTCAGGACTTAATACTGACCGCCCGCTGTTACATCTTTTACAGCTTGCGAGTCCGGCGTTACCTGTAGGGGCTTACAGCTATTCTGAGGGGCTGGAGATGCTGGTGGAGAGGGGGGTAGTCGAGGGAGAAAAGACGCTCCGGCATTGGCTAGAACGAGAACTGCGCGTTGGAGCAGTTCGCCTAGAAGCAGCGGTGATGGTGCGTAGCTATCGCAGTTTAGCCTGTGAAGATTTGGCAGGGTTGGGATACTGGAATGACTGGGCTTCGGCAGCTAGAGAAACGGCAGAATTGCGATCGCAAAGCTGGCAGATGGGTCGCTCGTTGATGCGATTACTAATCGATTTACAGCCTTCTCTGCAACCGATAGCGACGGCAGTGGGTTCTCCTTGTAATTATGCGATCGCCTTTGGCATTGCTGCTGCCCACTGGCAGATTGACCTCCATACAGCGGTACTGGGTTATCTCCATAGCTGGACATCTAATTTAGTTAGTGCGGGAGTTAAACTTATACCCCTCGGTCAAACCGCAGGTCAGAAGTTACTCCTGAATCTCTATGCTGACCTTAGCCAGGCTGCTGAAGAGGTCTTATTGCTAGACGATGAGGTTCTTGGTAGCTGTGGCTGGGGATTAGCGATCGCTAGCATGGCACACGAAACCCAGTACACCCGCTTATTTCGGAGTTAGACTGCTTGCTTGAGGGATGATGGTTAATTTATGAGTGCATTTCGGGTTGGGATTGCAGGCCCAGTGGGATCAGGGAAAACAGCTTTATTAGATGCCTTGTGTAAGGCATTGCGATCGCAACATCAGATTGCGGTGGTAACGAATGATATTTATACCCAAGAAGACGCACAGTTTTTGGTACGCTCTCAGGCATTAGATGGCGATCGCATTCTTGGTGTCGAAACCGGAGGTTGCCCCCATACCGCCATTCGCGAAGATGCCTCAATGAACCTAGCCGCCATCGAACAGCTAGAACAGAAATTTACCGATTTAGACTTAGTTTTTCTCGAAAGCGGCGGCGACAACCTCGCCGCCACCTTTAGCCCAGAACTCGTCGATCTCACCCTTTACGTCATTGATGTTGCCGCTGGCGATAAAATTCCCCGCAAAGGCGGGCCCGGAATCACTAAGTCTGATTTACTTGTGATCAACAAAATTGACCTAGCGCCGCAAGTCGGTGCTGACTTAGGAGTAATGGAACGCGACACCCAAAAAATGCGTGGGCATAAACCCTTTGTCTTTACAAATTTAAAAACTCAGCAAGGGCTGTTAACCGTTGTTGACTTTATTAAACTTCACATGGGCTGAAACTATAAGGCTCTGTGGGGACGGAGTTTTTATACTAAAGATGTTCTAAACCTCAAAACAGGGAAACTTTCACAATTGGCATAAGTCAGCCATGACGCCACCCAGCAAGGAATTGTATGCCTTGATACAATTTGCGGTCGATACTCGCTCTAACATCACAGCTTACTGGGTTTGTCTCTATCCCAGGAGTCTGATTTTTGAAACGGCGAGAGGAAAGCATGGCAAGGCGACTAGGGCGACGAAAGTTTCTACTCTACGGCTCCGCAGCATTGGGAACAAGCCTGTTGTTAAAAGCTTGTACTAGCAACGAGCAAACCACAACATCAGTAGATTCAACTGCTCCTACTGCTTCAGCAGGTGGCAGTGGAGACACCGTAAAAGTAGGGATTCTCCACTCCCTCAGCGGCACGATGGCAATTAGTGAAAAGAGCGTCGTCGATGCTGAAAAGCTAGCAATTAAAGAAATTAACGAATCCGGCGGCGTCTTAGGCAAGCAAGTTGAAGCAATTGTTGAAGATGGTGCCTCAGACTGGCCGACCTTTGCAGAAAAAGCCAGAAAACTGATCGATCAAGACCAAGTTCCAGTGATCTTTGGCGGCTGGACTTCTGCTAGCCGCAAGGCGATGCTACCTGTGTTTGAAGAAAACAAACACATGCTTTGGTATCCCGTGCAGTACGAAGGGCAAGAATGCTCTCAGAACATCTTTTACACCGGGGCTGCCCCAAACCAGCAAATCGAACCGTCAGTGGATTGGTTGTTAGAAAACAAAGGTAAAGAATTTTTCTTAGTTGGCTCTGACTACGTTTTCCCCCGTACGGCTAATACAATTATCAAAGCGCAATTAGAAGCAAAAGGCGGCAAAACTGTTGGCGAAGACTACTTACCCCTGGGTAGCACGGAAGTAACGCCAATTATCACTAAAATTCGCGCTGCCCTCCCCAATGGCGGCGTCATTTACAACACCCTCAACGGTGATAGCAATGTTGCCTTCTTCAAGCAGTTGCAAGGGGCAGGTTTAGGGCCAGATAAGTACCCTGTGATGTCAGTGAGCATTGCCGAGGAAGAAGTGCGGGCAATTGGGCCAGAATATCTCAAAGGTCACTACGCGGCTTGGAACTACTTCATGACGGTAGATACGCCGGAAAACAAAAAGTTTGTTGAGGCGTTTCAAAAAGAGTACGGCGAAGACCGGGTGACAAACGACCCCATGGAAGCCGCCTACATTGCCGTTTATCTGTGGAAGCAGGCAGTAGAAAAAGCGGGAACGACGGATATTGAAGCCGTACGCAAGGCAGCTATGGGTCAAACCTTTGAAGCCCCAGAGGGAACCGTAACGCTGGATAATAATCACCACTTAGCAAAAGTCGTGCGGATTGGTGAAGTTCGGGACGACGGCTTATTTGAGATTGTCTACTCTACGGATAAAGCAGTAGAACCCGTGCCCTGGAATCAGTTCGTTGCTGAGACTAAGGGATATGCCTGCGACTGGTCTGACCCTACAAAGGGTGGCAGATACAAGACGAAGGCTTAGGAATCAGGGTAAGAGTTGTGAAGTTTGAGTTCCCCAATTCACAACTCAAAACTTTTCCCTGCTTATAGGAGAAAAATTTTGTTAGCGGGATTACTGGACGCTCTTTTGGGCGGTATTAGCATTGGTACGGTTTTATTAATCGCGGCGCTGGGTCTAGCGATTGTTTTTGGGTTAATGGGTGTGATTAACCTAGCCCATGGCGAGTTGATGATGCTCGGCGCTTATACCACCTTCGTGGTGCAAAATGGCTTTCGGCTGCTGGGTGAACCGTGGTTTGAGGTTTATATTATTTTTGCCTTGCCGATCGCGTTTCTGGTGGCGGCATTGGTGGGGTTGATTTTGGAAAGGGGAGTAATTCGCTTTTTATACGGACGCCCTTTAGAAACTCTGTTGGCAACGTGGGGCGTGAGCCTAATTTTGCAGCAGTTTATTCGCAGCGTGAACTGGGTGATGGTGATTAACATTGCTGTTTTTTGCCTGCTGTTTTTTGGGGCGCTGAAGATTTTGTCTCGCCGCGCCGATTTTGCCCGGATTCGCGGTTGGGCGATCGCGATTATTTTGCCCCTATCTCTGGGCATTGCTCTGACGACTGGGTCTTTTTTGAGTGAGCTATACAAGCCAACTATTACTCAGCTCTGGTTTGGCGCTCAGGGCGTGTCTGTCACCGCACCGGGTTGGCTGCGGGGAGGGGTACCTGTGGCAGGCTCTCAACTATCCTACGTGCGGCTATTTATCATTGGGCTGACTATCCTTTGCGTGATTGGGATTTACCTGTTCCTGCAAAAATCCCCTTGGGGGTTGCGGATTCGGGCAGTGATGCAAAACCGCAGTATGAGTGCTTGCCTAGGCATTCCGACTCAAAAGGTGGATGCGTTGACCTTTGCCTTGGGTTCTGGTTTGGCAGGGGTGGCAGGGTGTGCGATTAGTTTGCTCGGTTCGGTTAGCCCAAATACGGGTCAGAACTACATTGTTGATGCCTTTATGGTGGTGGTCGTCGGCGGTGTGGGAAAGTTAACAGGCACGATTGTGGCGGCGTTAACCATTGGGACGGTGAACTATGTGCTCGGTTCTGGGATACTGGCGCTGATGTTTGCCTCTGTACAGCCATTAGCCGCTTTTTTCTCCTTTTTTGCAACAACGAGTATGGCAAAGGTGATGGTGTTTGCGTTAATCATTGCGTTCTTGCAAGTACGACCGGGAGGCATTTTCCCGCAGAAGGGGCGCACGATTGATGCGTAGGATTCAAACGTTGCTCAAAGGCGATCGCATGAAAGATGCAGTACTAGAAGTCAAAGGCAGGGAAAAGCAGCGCTTAGGGCTGGAAGTGGGGATAGTTATCGCGATCGCGCTGATCCTGATCGTGGTGATGCCCCTCGTCTTGTCTGGCTTTCGCCTGACGTTGTTGGGGCGATTTTTGGCGCTGGCGATCGCGGCACTGGGTATTGACTTAATCTGGGGCTACACCGGGTTACTCAGTCTCGGTCATGGCATCTTCTTTGCCTTGGGTGGGTACGCCCTCGCCATGCACCTGCAACTGTCGCCTTTGGAAGCAGGTAGCTTACCAGAATTTATGGGTCTTTACGGGGTGACGGAACTGCCCTGGTTTTGGAAGCCGTTTGATTCCTTCGGCTTTGCTGCTGTTGCCGTTATCTTTATTCCTGCCTTATTGGGGGGAGTGCTAGGCTATCTGGTCTTCCGCAACCGCATCAAAGGCGTTTACTTTTCCATCCTCACTCAAGCTGCCGTCATTGTTTTTTTCAACTTCTTCAACGGTCAGCAAAAACTCTTCAACGGCACTAACGGGTTAACTAACTACAAAACCTTATTAGGGGCAGATGTGAATGCCTCGCAAAGCCAGTTTATTTTTTACACCGTAACGGTATTGCTTTTAATCGCTGCTTATGCATTGTCTCGTTGGCTGACCAGAGGGCGCTTTGGGCGGTTGCTGGTGGCGATTCGCGATGACGAAAGCCGGGTGCGTTTTACAGGCTACAATCCCACCGGATTTAAGGTTTTGGTGTTTGCGATTTCGGCGGCATTAGCTGGGATTGCCGGAGCAATGTTTACGCTGCAAACGGGCATCATTTCCCCCAAAGCGATGGATATTGCTTTTTCGATTGAGATGGTGATTTGGGTAGCTGTGGGCGGTCGTGGCACGCTTGTCGGAGCGATTTTAGGGGCGCTGGTGGTAAATTTTGCCAGAACTCGTTTGAGTGAGGATTATGCGGAAAGTTGGCTGTTTTTCCAGGGGGCGCTGTTTTTAATTGTGGTGACGGTGCTACCGGATGGAATAGTTGGCTGGTGCCGATCTCAGGGGATGGAATGGGGGCGATCGCTTTTTGCAGGTCGCAGGCAGGTTATTACTTACCCCAGTTTGGAGGAAGACCCGGAGGTGCAGCGGGAACGTGAGGAGTTGGAGCGTTAGAAGTTAACGAACTACACGCACGCAGAGGACACTGAGAACAGAGAAGAGAGGGCGGGGGATTTGAAGGGGAAAATTTTAGAAACAGAGCATGTAACGGTTAGTTTTGATGGGTTTAAGGCGCTCAATGACCTGAACTTCAGTATGGATGTTGGGGAGTTGCGGGTGGTGATTGGGCCGAATGGGGCGGGGAAAACGACGTTTCTGGATGCGATTACTGGGAAGGTGCAGCCGACTCAGGGGCGGGTGTTGTTTAAGGGGCGCAATCTCCGACGCTTACCGGAAGACGAAATTTCTCGTTTGGGAATTGGGCGCAAGTTCCAGACGCCGCGAGTGTATTTGAATCTGACGGTGCGGGAAAATCTAGATTTAGCCTGCACCCGCCATAAAAATGTCTTTGCTACGTTGTTTGAGCGTCCATCATCTAGCGATCGCCGCCGGGTTGTAGGATTGCTAGAAACTGTTGGCTTAGAGGTGAAGGCTGATTTTCCGGCGGCTTTACTTTCTCACGGCGAAAAGCAACGTTTAGAAATTGGCATGTTAGTCGCCCAGTCGCCAGACTTGTTACTCATCGATGAACCTGTGGCGGGGTTGACAGATGAAGAAACGGAAAATGTCGGCAATCTCCTCCTCGCGCTGGCAGAAAGTCACTCGATCTTAGTCATCGAACACGATATGGAGTTCGTGCGCCAGATTGCCCGGAAAGTAACTGTATTGCACGAAGGTTCTGTGCTGTGTGAAGGCACTATCGAAGAAGTCCAAAACGATCCGCGCGTGATTGAAGTTTACCTCGGCGAACCCTTAGAAACTTCACTTCCTTAGAGATGAAAACAGCGTTCTAGAGACGGCTACTGAGGACTGGGAGGAAGAGGAAATAGCAATTTTGCTAAAAGACATAGACCCAGCGCCTGAAGCCAGGAAATCTGCGGCAACCCAAAAATATCTGGCATTAACCAGTTCCACAGCCAAAGTGTTGGAAAACTGATAACTAGAGAATAGATTACTACCAGTCCTGGAGACAGCAGCAGAAATAAAAGACTCAAACTCTCTATGAGCGTTAACGGAAATCGATTGTTCTCACCCACAAGAAAAGTACTCCCTTAGTTTGGCTCTTGGCAAGTCTGTAAAAACATTCAACTGAGGTACAAATAATAGCTCCAACCGATAGAGCGATCGCTTTTGAACTTAGCCCTATCCCCATCTTTACTCATGCTGCAAATTTCTGATTTAAATGTTTACTACGGCGAAAGTCATATTCTCCGCAATGTCGATCTAAACGTACCCGCAGGACAAATGGTGTGCCTCATCGGGCGCAACGGTGTCGGCAAAACAACACTCCTCAAAGCTATTATGGGGCTACTTAAAGCCCGCACAGGGGCGATCGCTTTTGCTGGGGAATCGATTGCCAACAAATCCCCTGATCAACGGGCAAGAATGGGAATTGGGTATGTTCCTCAAGGGCGAGAGATTATTCCTCGCTTGACGGTAAAGGAAAATTTATGGCTGGGTTTAGAGGCGCGTCGCAGTGGAAGAAACGGCAAGATGGAAATCCCTGATGAAATTTTTGCGCTGTTTCCTGTCTTAAAATCAATGCTGTCGCGGATGGGGGGTGACTTGAGTGGCGGACAACAACAGCAGTTAGCGATCGCCCGCGCCTTAATGGGAAAACCCCGCTTACTCGTTCTGGATGAACCCACGGAAGGGATTCAACCTTCAATCATCCTGGAAATCGAAGCCGCTGTCCGTGGCATTGTGGAATCAACTGGGATTTCTGTTTTATTAGTTGAACAGCACCTGCACTTTGTCCGACAAGCGGATAAGTATTACGCGATGCAAAAAGGCGGGATTGTGGCTTCGGGTTCAACAAGCGAGTTGAGTCAGGATGTGATTCAGAAGTTTTTGGCGGTGTAAGATGCCTCGTAGTCGCTCCGCATCGCTCTGCAACACTCAGAACTTTGCTGTGTAGCGATCGCTAGTTTGGTTAGGACAGGAGAAAGGAAGAGGGCTGGAAATTTCTCCCCAGCCCCCTTGAGGCTACATATTTCGTTGATACTCTTCGAGAAGATCGATCAAGTTTACCTGGCAGCGTGTGGGTAGCATATCGATTAAAGGAACTTCTCGCTTACCACCACCTAGGGAGACTGGGATATCTCCGAGCATCTCTAGCACTTTGCTTTCGTCTAGACTGCCACTACTGAGCATCGGATAGACGCGTTCTGCGATCGCGACAGCTAAGTGGGCATCAGACAAATAGAGATGCCATTTGGCAATATCCATGTAAATATTTTGACCAATCTCAGCGGCGAGTTTTTCGATTGCTTCGGTAGGGATTTGGTTAACCATAGGACTTCACCATTTTTATTGAGATAATGTCGGTTTATTTCTTCGTCCCTGTATCTTTGGCAGGTAGGGGAGAATAATCAGCGATCGCAAAAACATAGATGGCGTGACCCAAAAGGATTGCGCCCCATATGCCTGTCATTAAATAAGACCATTGCCAGTCGGCATACTTTAGGGTTCTAAAAAACCACATGCCAGAATTAAACAGGGCAAATATTGCCACATGTATAGCAAAGTTCATCCGGTCATCTAAGCGGCGATAATCGGGGTCTGCGCGATCGGGTTTGCGGGGCCAACGAGGAGGCATAAAATTTGTCAGTCGTCAGTGGTCAGTTTTGTAGAGGTATGAGTTCCCAGCTTTAATAAAATCACTGGACTGAACTCACTCTCAACCTCAGTAAGCTATTGAGCTACCTTCATTTTAAGGCGGTATCCTCAACAACTGACATAATCCCCCGATTTACCGCCACTTTTACTCACTAGCCGAATCGATTCAATTTGAATTGACTTCTCTAGTCCCTTCGCCATGTCGTACAACGTCAGTGCTGCAACAGATACAGCCGTCAACGCCTCCATCTCTACCCCTGTTTCTGCTTTGGTGGTGACGGAGGCTTGAATTTGGTATCCCGGTAACTGGGGGTCAGGTGTTAGCTGTACTTCGACTTGATGAATCGGTAGGGGATGGCACAGGGGAATCAGTTGCGAAGTCTGCTTGGCTGCCATAATCCCGGCTAGCTTTGCGGTACCGAGGACATCGCCCTTGGGAGCATTCCCGGCGGCGATCGCGGCGAAGGTTTCTGGCAGCATCCGCACTTGGGCGGCGGCGACGGCTTGACGCTTGGTCACTGCTTTGTCAGAAACGTCCACCATCTGGGCTTGACCCTCGCTATTCAGGTGGGTTAGCTGTGGTTGGGAAGAATTTTTGGGAGGATTCTTTGACATTTGAGTCGTCTATGCTACTATAAATATTCGTCAAGGGCTTGTAGCTCAGTGGACTAGAGCACGTGGCTACGGACCACGGTGTCGGGGGTTCGAATCCCTCCTAGCCCGTCCAAACCGTAAAATACAAAAAGGCAAAGGAGTTTTTTCTTTTGCCTTTTTTGTTGGTTCTAGAAGCTTTTATCTAAGGCGTAGATGTCTCGTTCGCGTCCGGTGGCAAAGCGGAAGGAGTGATAGAGGCTCTTGCTGGACTGGGTAAGGAAGACGATCAAGGCGAGAAACCCAAGGCTGGCGGTGAGAATAAAGATGCCCCGGTAGCCCAAAAAGCCAGCAAAGGAACCGAAGACAGGGCCGGCGATCGCAATTCCCACATCAAACCCCCCAATTGCCACAGAATAGACCATGCCCCGTTCACTGGCGGCTGAGCGGTCAGAAATCAAGGCAACCATCATCGGTAGTAATGTCCCCGCTCCCGCGCCTTCTATGAAGCCTGCTAGTAGAAACATTTGCGGATTTTGAGCTTGGGACAACATCAACATCGCTAAGGCATAACAAACCAAGCTACCTGTGATGAAGATTCCTCGTCCGTAACGATCCGATGAGCGACCTGCAACTAAGCGCATACTAAAACTAGCGATCGCAGCGGCAGTAAAAAACCACCCCGCATTCAAATCTGCCCCGGTTTCTCGAATAAACAACGCCACAAACGTACTGATCGCCCCGAAGGCTAACCCAACCAGCATCAGAACTACTGCCGGAATCCGCAGGCGAGGACTATTTACTAAGTTCCAAAGATCCCTCAACTTTGGTTGGGGCGTCACGATGTTGGTATCACGAATAACTTTTGGTTCCTGAATGCGCTGGGCAAAGCATGTCCCCAGCAACCCCAGTCCCCCGGAACAGAGAAACAATGCCCTGTAGCCTAACCCTTCTTGGAGAAATCCACCCAAGGCTGGCCCCACTGCCATCCCAATTGGAGTCACCAGACTCATGTAGCCAATTAATTCACCCCGTTGGCGCATCGGGGACAAATCCACAACCAGGGCACTGTAACCGGTGGTAAATGCCGCAATACTAATGCCATGAAATGCCCGCAGTAGCATCAATAAAGGAATCGACTGCACAAATAAGTAGCCAATCGGCGCGATCGCGGCAACAATTGTGCCAATGATTACAACCAGTTGACGGCTGCGGTGGTCAGCAATATGCCCCAGCTTTGTTCTAAACAGCAACAAACCGATGGCAAAGCAGCCCATGACAATTCCCACCTGCTGCGTCGTTCCCCCAATATCCTCAATGTATTGGGGTAACGTTGGCAGCAGCGAAGCCAAGCTTGACCAAAACAGTAGACCCGTAATAAACAAAACCTGGAGGTTTTTACGTTGTTCTGGTTCAAGCGTGCTAAATATCTTCACAAACCCTAGGCACCTTACAGAATGTTAAGCAGGTTGTCGTTCCTAGTTACTATTCTTAACATTATCTGCGACGACTGCCCTCACCCGATAGATTGGTGTTCTCTCCAGGGATCAGAGCTTACGCACCAAGCTTAGTCCTTGAGACTAGATGTTGAGTAGGGTCAAAATTCTTCATCCCCATGCGGCGCAACCAACGAAAATGGGAAACCACACCTGCCCAGAAGGACTTGTGCTCTATGTATTTCACCCCAAATTCCTGGCAGGTTTCCTCCACCAACTGCGAAATGGCTGGGTAATTGACGTGGCAAATCCGGGGAAAAAGGTGATGTTCAACCTGAAAGTTGAGTCCGCCGAGGAACCATGTGATTACAGGGTTGTAGCGGGAAAAGTTCACAGTGGTTTCGACTTGATGCATCGCCCAATCGTTATCGATCCGCCCGGTGTCCTTCTGGGGTAGAGGGAACTCCGCTTCTTCAACGGCGTGGGCTAATTGAAAGACAATGCTCAACACCACACCAAACACGCTCGCCGCTACTCCATAGAATACTAGGACGACCCAGATGGGATGGAAAAACAGGGGAATCCCAAAGACCAAGGAGAGGAAGGTTGCTTTCCCACCTAGAAAAATTACTAAATCCCACCCCTGAGGGCGTGGATACTGATGGTCGCCCATCTGTTTAGTTAGGACACTGTGGAAATCATCATAAAGTTGCCACTTGATCCCCATCAACCCGTACAACAGCCAGAGGTAATAGTGCTGCCATTGATGAAACGGTCTCCACTGTTGATGTGGGGTTAGCCGACCGAAGATGCCGATGTCGAGGTCGGTGTCATGCTCCGTGATGTTGACATAGATGTGATGGAACACAGTATGCTGCCAGCGCCAGTTGTAGTAACTGCCGCCGATCAGTTCTATGGTCATCCCCATGAGCTGATTAACCCAGGGGATATTTGAATAAGCCTGATGTCCGCCGTCATGCTGAATGTTGAAACCGATTCCTGCCGCTACTAGACCCAGGAGGATGGACAGGGGCAGAGCCTGCCACCATGTTTGGGCAAAGAACACCAACAACAAATAGAATGCGGCGAAACCCAGCAGCAGAATGGCTGTCTTCACATACATCTGCACGCAGTCCCGTTCCCTTCGCCCAGTGTTTCGGAAGAAGGCATCGACGCGCCGCCGCAGCTCAACTTGAAAAGCATTGTTCTTGCTAAATTTCAGTTTCTTGACAGGTTCTACCGGAAGCCGTGAGTAGTACTCAGGGCTTCCTTGAAGCTCTTGCTCTTGTATCATTGGCTCCTTGGCTATTGATTAAGTTGATAGTTTGCCACGACTCGACCGCAAGAGTGCAGTTGCTGGTAATAAGCCCTAGCGATCGCATCTCCTTGAGTTGAAAGGCGATCAATGGCGATGCCGTTGCGTCCCTTATCTTTACCAGAACTGTGAATATAGCAATGGTTTCCCAAATATAGCCCGACGTGGTTAACTTTTTGGTCGCTGGCAAAGAAGACTAAATCTCCCGGTTGCAGTTCTTCAACGCTGATAGACTCAGTGAAATCTGCCTGTTGATAAGAGTCTCTGGGTAGCCAAATCCCAGAAGCGGCAAAAGCGGCTTGCATTAACCCAGAACAATCGTAATTTGGGCTAACAGTGCCACCCCAAAGGTAATAGTTAGGTACTTTGCTGGCATTTTGGGTAAAGGCAATAACGTCAGGGAGACGCGGGTGAATCTCTGTTCGGGTAAGAGCGATCGCTTGATAAGTTGTTTGGGCTAACGTTAGCTTGTCCAAGTCTGGCATTGGCAACCAAGCTGAGTAACCGTCTTCACACAAGCGCACTTCTATCGCGTCTTTGTTTAGCGTTGATAGCACCTGTAAGTGACGCCCAGTTGCAGCTTGCGTAGCGAGAGACTGGCAACTAGGCGAATCATACAGATCAAGATGAGCTTCACACTGGTACTCACCCCTATTAATTTCATCCTTCATCGTTCATCCTTGCTACCGTCACTTCCTGCCATACCGCCTCAATGGCGGAATCGGAAAAACCCAGTGCTAATAGTAACTGACTAACTTGCGATCGCGTTAGCTTTTTTAGTGCTTCCGGCTCCTTGAGGAGAGGAAAGTCTAGTTCCCCCTCGCCTACGGGTTCCAATGACTTCATTGCTAAAGGTAGCAACGCTCGCTGCAACACTTCCCGCTCTTTTGGTGACAGCGAAGCCGCCTCCTCCTCAGGAGTTTGAAGGGTTTGCTCGCGAGTCACGACTCCCCCCACAAAAGCTCCCAACACCACTCCCACCCATAAACCGCTGGTACTACCCTGCCAGAGGGCAAGGGGCGTTACCCCGATTCTGCAAAGTCTTTCTTTGCCCGGTAGCTTTAGCTTTATAAGATCTTGGCACTGCTGGGTACGAGCAATGACATTCATTTGCCCACCGAGGTAAGCTCCAAACAATCCCGACGCCAGAGCCACAAAGGTGCAAATCTGAACCCGCTTTTCTGAGAATAATTTGCGTAACATCCTAAGAATAAGAAGCCTTTTATTCCCCATAAAATAACTCAATCTTTAGTCGGTGAGTCCTAAGTCCTGAGTCCTGAGTCCTGAGTCCTGAGTCCTGAGTAGGAGAGAATGTAGAGACAAGGGCATTCGCCTCTGGGAGCAGGGAAGATAGAGGGATGGGGAGATGAGGTGATGTTAGCGATTCGGGGCGTAGCCCGGTGATGAGGTGATAAGGTGAAACGGTAACCTCTAACCTCTTACCTTTCATACTTTATCCTTCTCAGCACTCAGCACTCAGCACTCTTTTCATCCTTCATACTTCACCCTTCATACTTCAACTAGAGCCATCCCCGCAAACGATAGACGGCTGTACCGACATACTCTTTTAAAGCGCGGGTTGTTCTTTGCAGTCGCTCTGCGTCAGGGAGGAGATTTAAGAGCGTTGCTTCCCTGCTCCTATCGGATTCTTCGACATCTTGTTCGCTCACTAAAAAGTCAGTGGGCGCGGGGATCGCCTCAATTCCCTGACGCTGAAAAATCATTAGCGATCGCGGCATGTGCATGGCAGATGTGACAAGTAATACCCGTCGGATACCTTGCTCTGTGAGAATTCGCTTCACATTAACGGCATTTTGATAAGTATTCAAAGAGGTAGGGTCTTGCACAATTGCCGAGGTAGGCACTCCCAACACTTGCAAAATCTCCGCCATATCTGCTGACTCCGAAGACCCGCTACCGCGCCAGCTAATTCGCCCTCCAGAGGCAATGACAATCGGTGCTTTGCCTTCACGATAGAGTTGGGCACCATAAAAAACGCGATCGCCTTCTTCACTCAAATCTACCCCTGGTCTGGGAGGCAGTTGTGATTTCGTTGCCCCTCCCAAAATCACAATTGCCTCAGCGTTGGGAAGTTCTCCTTTGGGGATGTGCTGCCATTCCAGCGATCGCACTAAGGCATTACTTGCCCAACCATTCCCCGCTACCAACAAAACAACCAACGCTAAGACGATGGGCAAAGGTACCCAGCGAGAGCGTTTCCACGACAACACGAACGCGACTAATAGCAGTACGCAAGCTAGCCCTAGGGGGTAGAAAAATAGAGGTAGTAGCTTAGAGAGAAAGAGGAACATAGAAGGATGAAGTATGAAGTATGAAGGGTGCTTAGGTTAGAAGTAAACAGCTATCTTAGTTAATAAATTCACCCATCCCCTCATCTCCTCATCTCCTCATCTCTTCATCCCCTTATCCCCTCATCTCTATGACAGTGAACTGGGGATTAGCCATTAGCAGCGTTATTTCTTCTTTCTAGAAAACCAGCTAGGAGGAACCATCAAACGCTGATTGCGCTTTTTGGCTTTGATATCTCGTTGCTCTTTGGCGAGACGAAGCCCTCTTACTTTTCGTGAATTTTCTTCTGGTTCTTCTATCTCTCCAGAGGCGAGCTTTCTTGGTCTGTCCTTGCTTTTTAACCAGGTAACAATCCACCCTCCAGCCAATCCGGCAACGGCTCCCATGAAGATACTTAGGGGTATGGAGTACCGGAGCAAAACAAAGCTGAACAAGAAAAACAACCAGATTTGCAACCCGGCTGAAATCCCATCGGCTGAAGGGATTAATCTGACTTTATTGCCCTCTTTATTGCTCATTTCTAGAAGGTCACGAAGAATTAGTTAATAACTAAATGTTTTTTAATTGTTAGTAATTAGCTTGTCTAATTGAGATTGCCAGTCTTGTGTTGTATCCAGAGCAATAACCAAGGGTTGTTCTATCTCGGAAAACGGTTCAGCGGTGGCTTGTTGTTGAGCCACTAACTCTGGGGTGGCATCTGAGACATCGCCAGTACGTTTTGATAGGCGATCGCGTAATACTTCTAGGGGGGCTGTACAGTGAACGATTTTAATCGGTAGGTCGTGGGATTGGGCTTTGGCGATCGCGTTTCCTCTCAACTCAGAGCGGTCGTACTTAGCATCCAAAATCACCGAGAAGCCTTGACTTGCCAAAGTTATCCCCAGCTCTAGTAAGCGATCGTAGGTTTTTTGACTCATTTCGGCTGTGTACAAGTCAGCACCACCCGGCTGCTCTAACCCCACCCCTCCCAGATGCTTCCGCACGGCATCGGAGCGTAGGTGAATCGCTCTAAGTCTGCGGGCAATTTTTCTTGCTACAGTAGTCTTCCCAGAACCGGACAACCCGGACATCAAGATTAGCTGACCATTTTGAGGTTGTGTATATTGCCATGCCAGCTTGTAGTAACTAGCCGCCGTTGCTGCGGCTTCTTCTTTAGCGGCTTCTGGCACCGCCGGGTCATCTAACAAGAAAGAAGTCACTTTCGCCCGCACATATGCCTGTCGAGACAGGTACAACGGCAACACCTGCAACCCTTCCCAGTCGCCAGTTTGCTCCACATAGCTATTCAAAAACGCATTGGCAAAGTCGAGGCTTTCCCTAACCTCCAAATCCATTACCATAAACGCCACATCGTACATCACATCGACAAATCGGAATGGCTCATTAAACTCAATGCAGTCAAATAGCGTAATTTTGCCCTGCCACAGAGAAATATTTCGTAGGTGCAAGTCGCCGTGGCATTCCCGAATCCAGTTATTTTCAATCCGGCTATTTAAAAGGGCTTGCCGATTGGCAAAAAACTCATCGGTAAACGCTTGTGTTTCTTCGTACTGCTGGCGCGTTTGGGCACTACCGATATACTTCTGCGTCTGTTGGTAGTTCTCATCAAGGGCTTCTCGCACTTTCGCAACTTGCCCAAAGCTACGGATGTAATCATCCCTGTGAGCCTTGGCGTGGAATTGGGCAACCACCCGCCCCAACTCCTCCATCTCGGCTTCTGTCAGCTTCCCCTGCTCAAACCGACAGCTCAAGAGGTCATCTTGATTAAAGGCACGCATTTTCAAGAGGTACTCCACAGGGTTTTCAGCCCCTGCCGTTCCTAGTTGAAAGCGATCGCCTACCTGTACAATCGGCAATACTTCCAGATAGATTTCTGGTGCAGTCCGCTGATTAAGGCGAATTTCTTCTAAGCAAAAGTGTTGCCGTGCCTCCACAGTGGAATAATCCAGAAAGCCAAAATTCACCGTTTTCTTCACTTTGTAGGCATAGTCTCCCGTGAGCAACACGTAAGACACATGGGTCTGCATCATCTGAATCGGTTCTGTCACCGCATGAGGATAAAACCCCGGCTGCATCATCTGCTGGATTAAAGGCGGAATTCCTGTATTTGTCATATGTTTATACTACGGCTCTTTCCACTCGTTCTCACCCCAGTTTTTGTGCTTAGCGGTGTAGCAATGGCTTCTGAAATTGCCCAAAATAGTGGAGATAATCGGAATCAAGGGATAGCTAGAGTTGTTCCTCGACTTGTACCTGATGAGACAACAGATTACGTTGTAGTTCAACGAGATGAAAGAATTCCTGGTAGCGAAGGTCTTCCATCTGCTCGATTAGCGAATCCACCATCTGACATAGCAGAAGAGGTTGCTATTTGGTCTCCTCGTGATAATGTTAGCCCTCAATTAGAAAACTTTACACCTTCCCCCAATTCAGTTAGCTACCAAGTGATATCGAGTGTTCGTTACCGAGGAAGTGGACACACTGTTTTCGTAATTACCGTTTCCCTAATTATTACTCCAGGCATCAGTTTAAGATTTGTGCATGGTAATAATCGAGTGCGTCTTACTGATGGAACACCCGTTACAGTCATGGTGAATTGCGATTCCCCCACTAGTGAAGCTGAAGCTATTGCTAATGGTTATGGGTGTATTCAAGGTAGTAGAACACCTAGCCAGGTAGCTTTTCAAAGACGTGGTTTAATCATTACCGTAGCAAGTGATTTACCTATTGAAAGAGTTATTGAAATAGCTAGAGATATTGTTATTGAGTGATTGCTTGTTAGAAAAGAAACCTCAAACTCAGCATCAGTAGACTTTTGTCTGTCCGCTGCGTTGGGGTTGTTGGGATGCTAGCTGCAACCCCAACCTATACTAATGCCCAGTCACTTCGCCTAGTGCCTCTTGAATCACTTCATCACTGACACCATGACGCTTTAGACTTGCAATCAATGCAAACACCGTATCGCCTTCTAAACGCTCCAAGTCAGCCCGCAATCCTTGCCCAATATATGCACGCGCTAAAGGCTGATACCCAGAAAAACCAAGTAATGGTGCTACTCGCCTCAAATCCTCAATCACATCTTCGGGCATACCGATCGCTTTTGGCACTCAACAGAAGCAATTTAAGTGCCGTCTCACAGATAAGGAAAAGCAGCCCAACGTTGCCCATCACCCGCCGCTAAAACCTTTCGGACAACCGACTGTATAGACACGGTCGGTGTGCAACGGGATTGTTAGGCGGTATGTTCTTTAACATGATCAGAACGAATGAAGCAGCGATCTCCTAAATCATAGGATTGGAGTTTCGGTCGCCTACTCGAGTCTACCTCCTCGTACTTAAGACGTGTCAGGAGCCGGATGCTCCTCTGGTTCGCTGGATGTACTGTAGCCCACCACTGGGTTCCTGGTACAACCGCTTCAAGGTAATCATGCCACCAATGCATCGCCTCGAATGCCAATCCCTTTCCCCACCACGCTTCACCTAATAAGTAGGCTACCTCACCCCACTTGCTGTACCTTGTCGCCTCAAGCCGACCGATCGCTTTAGAGGAATCAGCTTTCAAGTGTACTGCCACGTTGAACCATTTCTCGGTGGGCGTTATCAGATTCACTGGCCCACTCGCACGAGCAGCATATTCTGCTCTGAGTTCCTCTAAGGTTGGTGGTTTTCCTGTTGGATCAATAAAGGCGAGGACGGAGGGTGTAGTCAGAACAGCAAAGAGATCGTCAGCATGGGCAGCAGTGAGTGGCTCGAAATGTAGATTCTTACTCTGCATTGATGTCATTCTTTTATCCTTTTGCCAGCCGCCTAACGTTCCCAATCACCAGACACAGATAACTTTTACACCACAACTGATCAGCTTTTGGCGGTCGGTGTGCATGGGCTATGTTAGGCAAGGCAGACTAACTGCTTTCATTAATTACTTGATTAATCCAGCTATACATTTTTGAAACACGAATATAATACTCCTGCCAACCATAACGCCCTTGCCGATCAAAAATCGTTCTAACAATACTTTTATAACGACCTCTAGAGCTAACTCCAATTAGCTGCATTCCATTCTCAGTATTAACTAAGGCTGAACCACCACTATTGAGCGGCGACGATGAGGCTTAAACACACCACCAGTGGTTTAGAAACGTCCGCTGCATTTGAATTGTTATGCCGCCGCAACTAATCTCACCTTCAAACGCAACACCAACTAAGCCTATTATTATTGATGTGCTTCCATATAAGCTCGTAGCAATTGATTGATCTGTGTTTGATAGCCCTGCCCTTGAGACTTAAACCACTCTAATACATCGCTGTCAATGCGGAGCGTAACTTGAGTTTTGGCTTTTGCTACAGGTAAACCCCGTCGCACCACTGCCTTGGCAAACATTTCCGGCGTAATCTCTGGGCAATCTGATAAATCAATGTCTTCATCAGTCATGGCATCCAGTCGTTGCCAATCAGTTTGAGAGTTGCTCGAAGTAGACTCGTTGTTCATATTTCGTCGCTTTTCTTGCAGAAATAATACGGGTACAATCCTCACGCTCTGTATGGACAACAGCAATAACGCGCCCTTGCAACAAACCAAATAAATGTGACAAAACGCTGTTCCCCATAACTGTAGCGCTCGTCCTCGACGATCACCGTGTCTCCATCAAACACTGCTAGAACGTCAATAAAATCAATCCCATGCTTGCGAAGATTGGCAAGGCGCTTTGCTTCATCCCATTCAAACTCCATCACCAAACAACCGCTACAGTTGGCTTATTGTAACTACAGTTCGTCGTTACAGTGACTTAGACAATGCGAACTACCTTTCCCTAGTTGCAGGATTAACTTCAAATCACCGCCACTATAACCGTAACGCATAGTGATAGAACCCTTCATCTTTGCTATACCCAAGCGATTCATAAAGAGATTGCGCTGCAATATTAGAAATTTGCGTTGCTAAAATGATTCGGACTGCTCCTGTTTCTCGTGCAAAATTTTCTGCTGTACTCATCAGCAACTTTGCAACGCCCTTCCCTCGGCAGGTTTCCTCCACGAATAAATCATTCAAAATCCAAACAGGCTTCATCGACACTGAGGAAAAGCTGGAATAAAGTTGGGTAAACCCAACCACGTACCCGTCGTCACTCGCTATAAGGAGAGTAGAATCTTTCTTTTGGAAACGCTCCTGAATGAACTTCGTAGCAGCTTCAAGATCTGAGGACTGCTTATAGAAAACGCGATATTGATCAAACAAATTCGACACTTCCTCAAGATGCTCAAATCGAGCTAGAACGATTTCCATCCTTTGTCCTCAAAACTCAAGACAGATTAAATTTAACGCTGATTACCCCCACCTTAACTTCAAGTGCCGTCTCACAGATAACCTAAATGAAACTAAACCCCAAACACTGACAGAAAAGATGAAAGACTGCCCTTACCGAGGACTTGCGGCATAACTATTAATAGACTGAAACTTTCCGCCTAAGATCCCATAGTGGGTAGATAGGCAGAATGATTCAGCACGAGCGAAACGACCTCAGTATGTGCCAACTGTGTTGACCAAATAGGAAGCGATCGCCAATTCCAAAAAAAAAAGCCAGGGACGACAACGCATCCCTGACTTAACTATTGCATAGCTAGCAAATCTTATGACTCTGATTCTGAAGCGGCTTCTGAGGGAGGTGCTTCTTCCTCGCCAGAGTAGGCTTCCATTGCGGCTGCCACTTCATCGCTAAGGGCTTCGGTGGGTTCTTCTGTTACCACTTGGGGAGTTGCGATGGTGACAATAGTGCGCTCTAGTTCAATTTGGGAGGTGACGCCGGAGGGTAAAGTTATGTTTTCCAACTGTAGGCTGTCACCCACGTTGAGGTTGGTGACATCAACTTCAATTACCTCAGGAATGTTATCCGGGGCACACTGTATAGCAAGTTCTGTTAGTACAGGCTGTAAAATGCCTCCCTCTTTGACACCCACCGGTTCTCCGACGTAGTGAATGGGTACCACAACATCCAAGCTGTCTTGAGAGGCTACAGAGAAAAAGCTCAAGTGGTACAAGATTTTACGTTTCCAGGGGTGAGCCTGTACTTCCCGAAGGATAGCTTTGCCACTCCAGGAAATGTCAGGAACATTTACCTGAATCAGGGTGTTGTTTACTGAAGCATCTTTGAGTAAAATTTCTGCAGTTTTGGCTTTTACAGTCAAATCAACGGATTCTACGCCATTGTGACCGTAAAGAACCGCTGGAATTAGACCCTCTCGACGCAGCGCTCTCGGCTTGCTGCCTTCTGGTCTTTTCTGACATTCAATCGTAACGTCCATCTCAATCGCTCTTAGGGTTTATAAGTGTTGACAGAAAGCTATTATCGGCTAGCTTTAGAAATTGTTGCGTTTTGAGACAGAATTTTCTTCCGTCTCAAACCGGACAGCGCCTCAACTGAAGATTGAAAGATGATCGATCAAGCAGAAGATGACTGGTTTCATCTTTCACACTTTATCCTTCATCTTTCTGGCTTTATGACGCCTTGTAGGAGGCGACAGGCGTACCATTAGCATCCAACAAAGCTCGCTTAGGGCCGTGGATGGGGTCTTCTACGATGATGGTTTGGTCGCGGCTAGCTCCTATGGAGACAAGAGCAATCGGCACTTCCATCAACTCTGCCAGGAACTTCAGATAGTCCAACGCCTGCTTCGGCAAGTCTTCTAAAGACCGACAATCCGCCGTCGATTGTTGCCAACCGGGCAGAGTTTTGTAAATCGGTCGGCACTGGGAAAACAGGCGAGCGCTGCTAGGGAAATCCTGACAGCGTTTTTCACCGATTTCATAGGCGACACAGACCTTAATTTCGTCTAGCTCATCTAAGACATCCAATTTAGTAATCGCTAGACAGTCGATACCGTTGATGCGGACAGCGTAACGACCGATGACCGCATCAAACCAACCACAGCGGCGGCGGCGACCCGTGGTGGTGCCAAATTCCGCTCCGCGATCGCACAGCAACTCTCCTAGTTTATCGCCAAGTTCTGTGGGAAATGGCCCTTCCCCAACGCGGGTGGTATAAGCCTTCGCCACACCAATCACGCGGTCGATCATCGTTGGCCCGACCCCAGCACCGACACAAGCACCACCAGCTACGGGGTTAGAAGAGGTGACGTAGGGATAGGTGCCGTGATCTAAGTCGAGGAGCGTTCCTTGTGCTCCTTCAAACAAAATGTTGCGCCGCTGCTGAATCGCGTCGTAAATCTTCAGCGAACAATCCACTACATGGGGACGTAGCCGCTCGGCAAACTCCAAGTACTGAGAAATCACCTCCTCTGGGTCGAGGGGTGGTAGATTGTAGAGTTTTTCGAGAATGGCGTTTTTGTAGTTGACTGTCCAGTGCAACTGTTGTTTGATCGCTTGGGGGTCCATCAAATCTAAGATGCGAATCCCTATGCGCTCGGATTTGTCGGCATAGGTGGGGCCAATCCCTCGACCTGTCGTGCCGATTTTATGATTTCCCCGTCGTTCTTCTGATGCCTTATCGATCAAACGATGATACGGCATCGTAACGTGAGCAGTGTCTGAGATAAATAAGTTGTCCGTGGAGATCCCCAGCGCTTTGAGTTGATCCAGTTCTTGGATCAAAACCTGCGGGTCAATGACCGTTCCAGAACCAATAATGCACTCAGTCTCCGGGTATAAAATCCCTGAAGGAATCAGGTGTAGCTTAAAGGTTCGATCTTTAACAACAACGGTATGTCCAGCATTGACTCCACCCTGGTAACGGACGACGACATCTGCCGAACGACTGAGTAAGTCGGTAACTTTACCTTTTCCTTCATCGCCCCATTGGGCACCAATAACAATGACGTTAGCCAAGGGTTTATTAAAAGCGCTAAAGTTTACACAAATGAAAATTATCGGCAGCTTTTGCTCCCGATGTCAACGTGTGGACAACTTATTTTTGCGTACGCTCCTCACTGATCATTAGTGACAGGCGTACTGTGAATGAGCCATTGCAGCACTTCCAGTGGCTATAAGCGACTGGGAAAACTTACTTCCACAGACTAACTAATAGTACCAAAAACTCCTGAAGATATTAAAAGAGGTTTATTCTTGTGACTTTATACGCTGATCTGCATCGTCATTTGGGTGGATCGGTTGTGCCTCGTATTCTTTGGCGATATTTTCAACGCCAAAACCCTGATTTAGCACACCGATTTCCTGAATACTCGGAGTTTGAGGAGTTTTATACCCGTCCTCGAAACACTCTAGATGAATATTTAGAATTGCATACGCTGGTGGAAAGTGTCCAAACAGCACAAACATTGCCTTACTTTATTTACCGACTGCTACGCGGTGCTTATATTTTTGAAAATCTCGCTTACTTAGAGTTGCGCTACACTCCCTACCTGCGGACTTCAGAGAAGTTAAGCCAATCTGAACGCATTGAGCAGATGGCAGAGATTGTGGAGATTGTCGGACGCGCTAGCCAGGTTCCGGAGTATCCGATCGTGACTAGCCAAATCCTGTGTATGCACTCGCGCCTTCCTTATGAGGTGAATCGGGCAATTGTTGACCTTGCGGCTCAACATCGCGAGTATGTTTGCGCGGTGGATTTAGCGGGGGGAGATGCCCATGTTGCCGAGCGTTTGGATGAGTTTGTGCAGTTGTATCAGTATGCGCGATCGCTCAACATTAAAACCACTGGTCATCTCTACGAAACCTCCAACGGCTGCTACCCAGAACTGCTCCCCTATCTGATGAGAATTGGTCACGGTATCCAAATTCCCTTGCAGTATCCAGAGTTATTACCAGAGGTGGCAAAATGCCAGCAATGCCTGGAAGTTTGCCCCACTACGTACCTCCAAACAGGCACGTTAGAGGATTTGCAGCAACTGAAGATCGTTTTTGACCGCTGTTTTGAAGCGGGTGTGGATATCGCCATCTGTACAGACAATGCGGGACTGCACAACGTCCGTCTGCCCTTCGAGTACGAAAACTTACTGACCTTAGACATCATTGACTTTGAGCAGCTAGAGGCTTGTCAGAATGCGGCATTCCGCCATGCCTTCGCTTGGCCCTACGAGCAGCCTCCTGCTTCCCTGCTGACTGGTTTGCTACAAAGCGATCGCCCCGAGGCTGTGGCGGCGAGATAAGGCGGCTTACAGCAAATATCTATCCGTCGGGTAGGGGAAAGCCCTCATCCCCTAACCCTTGCTGCCAGTAGAACAGAGCTTAATCGTTCGTAGCAAACCTCAACTGTCGTGCTGTGCCGTCATCGTTAAAGCGCTGCTCTCCTACACCCACCAACTCCACTACAACTTCCCGCGCTGGTGGCGTCCAGTTACCTTCCCGCCCTTCTATTTCAACGATCGCTTCTTGCCCTTCAACGCGCACTCGATAGGTCGTCGTACAGAACGCCCCGGACTTGTAATCAAAGGAGCGACCGTCATCCTCATAAAACGTCAACTCGCCCTCACCGGGAAAGACACGCAGCGTCAATAGGTCGATAGGACGCTGATCGACGTGCTGCATCACGGGTTGCATGGGGATGATTCCCCCGGCACAGACATAAAGCGGCATCCGTTCTAAGGGGGCTGAGGCAAGGATGTGGGTTGATCCGGTAAGCGATTCGCCTGTCCACCAGTCATACCAGCGACCTGCGGGCAAGTACACGCTACGGCATTCTACTCCCGGTCGATAAACTGGGGCTGCCATTAAAGATGAACCGAGTAGCACCTGATCGTAGAGTTTGTAGGTATTTTGATCTTCGGGGAATTGGTAAAGTAGAGGTCGCAAAATCGGGGCACCTGTTTGCGCGGCTTCCCAAAAGAAGGTGTAGAGGTAAGGGAGCAAGCGATAGCGTAGTTCGATGTACTCGCGGCAAATTTTCTCCACGCGATCGCCAAATACCCAAGGCTCGTGCTGGGCAGTGGTGAGTGCCGAGTGACCGCGCATCAAGGGATAGAGCATCCCTACTTGCATCCAACGGGCAAATAGTTCTGCCGTCGCATTGCCCGCAAAACCACCAATATCAGACCCGACAAAGGGAACCCCCGATAAACCGAGATTGCAGAGCATCGGCAGCGACCATTCTAGATACTCCCACAAGGCGTGATTGTCACCCGTCCAAACTGCCGACCAGCGTTGAATCCCCGCATAACCAGAGCGCGTTAAGACAAACGATCGTTCAGTCGGACGAGCGCGTTCTAGCCCTTCCGCCGCCGACCGTGCCATCATCTGTCCGTAGAGATTGTGTACTTCCCTATGGGTCGTTTTGGCATCGTCGGGCCCTTGGGGGGCATCATCGGGAAAAAAGATTTTATTGCCCTTATCTCCAAAGGGGCGGTCATCAATTGCCGGCTCATTCATATCGTTCCAAATGCCCGCCACTCCGCTTTCCGTGAGGCTTTTGTGCAAATTCCCCCACCATTCCCGCACATCTGAGCGCAAAAAATCTGGGAACACGGCTTTATCTGGCCAAACGTAGCCGTGGAACAATCTACCGTTCGCCTTCCGCACAAAATAATCCTTCTCTAACCCTTGCTCAAAAACCTTATAGTCGGCTTCTGGTTCGTACTTCACGCCAGGGTCAATAATCGTCACGGTCTTAAAGCCATCCTGCTTCAAGTCGCTCAATAACTGTTCGGGGTTAGGAAAGCGTTTGGGACTCCAGGTAAAAACCCGGTAGCCTCTCATATAGTCGATATCGAGATGAATGACATCACAGGGGATTTGGCGTTGGCGAAACTCTTGCGCGAGTTCCCGCACAATCTCCTCTGATTCGTAACTCCAACGGCACTGGTGGTATCCCAATGACCACTTTGGCGGCAGAGGCATCCGTCCAGTTAGCTGCGTGTAGGTACTTAAAATTGGCTGGGGATAGGGGCCATAGATGATGTAGTAGTCCAACTCATCGCCACGAGTCTCCATCCGCCACACTCCCGGATGTTCGGCACCGATATCGAACTGACTCCAAAAGGTGGTGTTGAAAAATACTCCGTAACCGACACCAGGACGCAGTGCCATGAAGAAGGGAATGGCTTGGTACATCTCATCCGTGAGCGGGCCGTAATCTAAGGCATCTTTTGTCCAGTTGGTTTGAGTTTCTGCCAGCTTGTCGAGCAATCCTGTCCGTTCCCCAAACCCGTAAAAGTGTTCCTCTGCCTCAATGTGCTTCCACCCGGCTACCGTTCCCTTGTGCCAACCGCTGCCCAGAGTTGCCTCATCGCGAGCAAAAGGCTTCCCGTCTTTGTCAAAGTACTCAATTCGACAAGGATCGCGCCCAATCCGCACCCGGATCTGTTCTGTCGAAAGTTCAATGGCATCGGCGCTCTCTTCAACTTCAAAGGGAACTGAGACCCACTCTTCATCCGCTTGAGTGACAGCCCAAGGTCGGCGTGGCAAAAACTCTCCGCTTGGGGACATCCGCACCCGAATTAAATTGGCTGCCAGAATGCTGATGGAGACGCGAGGGCCGCCACAATCGCAGAAGATGCCTCGTTCGTGACGTTCAACCGTTTCTACCCTGCTGAGGGTTGACCAGGATGATTCTGTAGTTGGCAAGGCTCCAAAGTATTGCGGCATAGTCCCAAATAGTGAAGTATTAGTGCGATCGCCCGTACTCAGGCGCTTGTTTTGCCCAAGACCCACTCAGATAAGCACAAGTAGTTACAGCTCTACATCTGCAAAAAGTAGTGGTGTAAACTTCATATCAAGCTTTTCTCTGTTGCTCTACTTTGTCAGTCAGCGCGACGCCCTCTCAGGTCACAGCGTTATGAGTTGAGAGGTCACGGAAATCACCGTCTCAATCAGTAACGACTGTTAAAATCGAATCTGTGCTTCCTCAACTATTATGGGCAATACCTTTGGGCATCTGTTTCGAGTTACAACTTTTGGTGAATCCCACGGCGGTGGCGTAGGGGTAGTGATAGATGGATGTCCACCCCAGTTAGAAATTTCCGCTGAAGAAATTCAAATTGAACTCGACCGTAGGCGTCCGGGACAAAGCAAAATCACGACGCCGCGCCGGGAAAGTGACACCTGCGAAATTGTGTCGGGAGTATTTGAAGGAAAAACCCTAGGAACACCAGTGATGATTCTGGTGCGGAATCAGGACACGCGATCGCAGGACTACAGTGAGATGGTGCAGACTTATCGTCCTTCTCACGCCGATGCCACCTACGATGCCAAGTATGGCATTCGCAACTGGCAAGGGGGCGGGAGGTCTTCCGCACGGGAAACGATTGGCAGAGTCGCCGCCGGAGCGATCGCTAAAAAAATCCTCAAGCAAGTTACCGGGGTGGAAATTGTTGGTTATGTCAAGCGCATCAAAGATTTAGAAGGCATTGTCGATCCCAACACGGTGACTCTCGAACAAGTCGAAAGCAATATTGTCCGTTGCCCAGATGGGGAATGCGCTGAACGGATGATTGAAAAAATTGAGCAGACTGGACGAAGTGGCGATTCCCTTGGTGGCGTTGTCGAATGTGTCGCCCGGAATTTGCCCAAAGGCTTGGGAGAACCTGTATTTGATAAATTAGAAGCCGATTTAGCAAAAGCTGTCATGTCCCTCCCTGCCAGCAAGGGGTTTGAAATTGGTTCGGGCTTTGCTGGAACCTTGCTCACCGGAAGCGAACATAATGACGAATTTTATACAGATGAAGCCGGAAATATTCGTACCGTAACCAATAACTCTGGGGGTATCCAAGGCGGCATCAGTAACGGAGAAAACCTTATTCTACGGGTAGCGTTTAAACCCACTGCTACCATACGAAAAGAACAGCGTACCGTCACTAGTACAGGTGAAGAGACAGTCTTGGCAGCAAAAGGACGACATGACCCTTGCGTTTTGCCTAGAGCCGTGCCTATGGTAGAGGCAATGGTTGCTTTAGTTTTATGCGATCACCTGCTGCGTCATCAGGGTCAGTGTGGTGTTTTACAGGCTAAAGAGACTGGTAACTAGTGAGCTGGCGATTGAGCAAACAGTACGGAGTCAGTGGCTTAGGGTTCAGGTTTTGCCCTTCCTGGCTCTACACAAGCCGGGTTTATAGCTCATCGCCATTTCCCAACTGTTAATTTCATTTTTCATCTTGGGCTTCGCCCCGCTGCGCTAACATATTTCGTCCTTTTTCGTCCTTGTCTCCCCTGCTTTCTAGTCTTTAGTCCCTAATCCCTACAATGGAAACCAGTTCTGACTCTGATTTTGTTATCCAGTTCTGGGGAGTACGAGGCAGTGTTCCCTCCCCTGGAAAAGAAACGGTTCGCTATGGAGGCAATACCTCCTGTGTCGAAATGCGCGTGGGTGGAAAACGCCTGATTTTTGATGGCGGTACTGGCTTACGGATGCTTGGAAAAACTTTAGCGTCTCAGAAGGCTATAGAAGCCCATTGGTTTTTTACCCACTACCACTGGGATCACATTCAAGGAATTCCCTTCTTTACTCCCGTCTTTAACAAGGGCAATTGCTTCCACATTCATGGGGCGGCACCACAGGGAGAAGTGATGGAACAGCATTTCAATGATCGTGTCCTGCATTTAAACTCCCCCGTTCCCATTAAAGAAGTTCAGGCTGACCTGAAATTTTACGATGTAGTCTGTGGCGATACCTTCACTCTGGATGACATTACCATCGAAACCAGTCCCTTGAATCATCCTAATGGCGCAATGGGCTATCGGATAACGTGGGAAGGGCATTCTGTCTTTTACTGCACGGATACCGAACATTTTCCAGACCGCTTGGATGAAAATGTGCTGCACCTTGCCCGTAATGCCGATATCCTAATTTACGATGCTATGTACACCGATGAGGAGTATCACAACCCCAAGTCACCGAAAGTGGGCTGGGGACACTCCACTTGGCAGGAAGCGATAAAAGTGGCAGAGGCAGCAGGTGTCAAGAAGGTGGCAATTTTTCACCACGAACCCAACCACAGCGACGATTTTCTGGATGGCATTGAGGTGGAAGTTCAAGAACGCTTCTCTGGTGGCTTCTTAGCACGGGAAGGGATGGTTGTTTCCGTCGCTTAGTTATTGCAGTGGTCAGTTGTCCGTTGTACTGAACTAAGAACTACAGAATGACTAATAAATTTAGCCTCAAATTGGTCAAATTTTTCGGTTTAGCGATCGCTACTGTGATCGTGGTTGTGGCGATCGCCTTCCATCAGCTTGCCGCCCAGAAAGCGCCGGACTCTCGTTTGAGGGAGACTACTCTATCAGGACAATCGGCAGTAATTGAGCGATCGCTGTTTGGGATGCACATTGCCGAACCCTTCAGCAACCTTTGGCCAGAGGGAGTTGCGAGTTGGCGATTGTGGGATACGAGTAGCTCGGCGGGGCTTCCTTTTTGGCCGCATTTAGAACGACACAAAGGAGAATGGGATTTCAGAACCCTAGATGACTGCGTGCAGTTAGCCCAGGAAAAAGGCGTGGACTTGATCTACGTTATGGGACTAACGCCAAAGTGGGCAGCCGCTCGCCCTGATGACTCCTCTCCCTACGGCGATGGCCCTACCCCCTCCGAACCAAAAGACCTGGAAGACTGGCGCAATTACGTCCGCACCGTTGCTACTCGTTATAAAGGCAAAATTCGCTACTACGAAATTTGGAACGAACCGAATCTGAAAAACTTCTACACAGGCACCCTCGATGAAATGCTGGTGTTAGCCCGTGAAGCCTACACCATCCTCAAAGAGGTTGACCCCGCGATTCAGGTCGTCTCCCCGTCTGTCATTGCCGGAGACTACGGGTGGCTAGTTAAAGGCGGGGCAGCTTGGCTAGATGAGTATTTCAGCAAGGGAGGAGACGCTTACACCGATATCGTCGGTGCCCACTTCTATCAGCAACAACACGATTTACCGCCTGAAGCCGCCATACCGCAAATTCAGCAAATTCAAGCGGTGATGAAAAAACACGGCTTAGAAAAAAAGCCCCTCTGGAACACGGAAACAGGTTTTGGGGAGAAAGGTCAAAATATCTTCTTTTCCGAGGAAGATAGTGCAGCTTACGTCGCTAGGGCTTACATTCTCAACTGGGCGCTAGGGATTCCTCGCTATTACTGGTATGCCTGGGATAACCGGAATGTGGTGACGATTCTTTTAGTTGAGAAGGATGGTAAAACCCTCACCGCCGCAGGAAAAGCCTATGGTGAGGTGCAAAAATGGCTAATAGGCTCGCGGCTGGAGGGATGCGATCGCGACGGTGATGAAACCTGGATGTGCCAGTTAACTAAAGAAGGTGGCGATCGCGCCTGGATTGTCTGGAACCCAAAGGGAGAAATAACCCTGGAGGTGCCTAGAAGCTTCGGCGTCCGGCAGGTAAGGGATTTGACAGGCAAAGAAGCCTTGCTCTCCCTACAGAACCGCCTGAAGGTTGGCAAAATGCCTGTGTTGTTAAGTCGATCAATTTAGATCTGGCACTTTGGTTAAGAAGTTTGTAAGGGTTGATTTTTTTAACGCAGAGGAACGCAAAGGTTTACGCAGAGGACGCGGAGGTTTTGGTGCAAGAGGTGAGGCTATGTTATGGGGAAGTAGCGCTAAAGCTAGCAGTCTGGTAGCTGCTTAGTTGGGCAAAGTGCTTCAAATAGTAAATTAGCGGCGGCTTGATTGCCAGCAACACTCAGGTGTACGTTATCTCGAAAATAAGTTTCGATGGTTTTTTGGGGTGAGGTTGACCACGCCTGATGAGTATCGACAACGGGAATTTGCAAGGACTTTAGCAATTGGAGAAATTCGGGTTGGTAGGGAGGTACTTTGGGCTGGGGAATTAGATCGCTGCGATCGGGGGTGTACAGCACGAAGAGGGGGATTTTTTCCGCACGAACTAAGCTAGCGATCGCCTTGAGTTTTTGCATATTCTGCTCAAACTGCCCCTCAGCATTTTCTGGATTAAGAGGCTGAACTTCAGGGGCGGGAGGATTGAGGTTTAAGCTATTGGCTAATCTGGGGAAAGCGTAGCGAGTCCATGCCTCTTGTACGGCAAAAAGGGGGGGTGAAGTGGGATAGTTGGGGTCAGTTCCGACGCGATCGCTTGTACTGGTTGGCTGAGTCAGGTCATGGGTGCCGATTTGGAGAATTACGGCATCGCTGTTGAAGGTGCCAAATTCTCGTAAATACCCCAAGTGGTTGCCAATTCCCCAAGAACCAGCGGAGGCATTAAGTACCTCAACTCGCGGGTTCGATGACTTGATTTTTGTTTCAAACAGTTCTGAGATCGTTTCCTTTTGATCGGTAGGATTGCCCCCATTGAGTACCGAGTCCCCCGTCATCACAATTCGTAGCGTTCCTAGAGGAGACTGAGGATTAATCGGTTCAGAACGCATTGAGTACTGGTTGTACTCAATCCTTCTGCCAAATCGGAAAATTTTTTGGTTGGGTTGAAAGCGATAACCCATCTGGGCATCCGCTTGTACTAACACAGGGTTACCCAAGCCGAAAATCAGTCTTAGCAGCACTTCCGTCGCTGCCAATGTTCCAACGCAAGCCCCTGGTATCCAGTATTTAGCAGAAAACTTCATCGCCGTGCATCCAGGTGAGGATTGAAGCTTGCCCCCGTGCGCCCTGTTACAATCCAGATCGCAGCACGTCCAGTATCGCGCAGAATGTGCAGCAAAGATTCTGATGGTTTGTCGGAAGGAACAGAAACGGCAGTGAAGGCAATGCCTCGGCTACCGAAAACGAAAAAGGCGATCGCTTTTGCTCGTCTCATGTGAAAGTCTGAGGTAATCAAGTAGACGTGCTGAATGTCCTGAGTTTTAAAGGTGGGCACTAACGTCGTAAAGTTAGTCACTGTATCCACCGCACGCCGATCGAGATGTACGCGTTCCTCGGCAATCCCAGCTTGGCGGAAGGTTACACGCGCTTTTTCTGGTGGTGAACCAGTCGAAACCCAGATATTGAGATCGGGATAGGCTTGAGCAAACTGGGCAGTGAAGGGTTCTCGCTCAAAATCTCCCCCTAAGGTCAAAATCGCTTCAGGAATAGGTGCTTGATAATAGGCGATCGCCAACCGCACGGGGATTATTCCCAGAAGTCCAATGAAAGCACAGCTAGCTACTAGGCGGAGTCTTTGGCGCTGGCGATGAAACCGATTTATCAACATGCTTGTTTACTTTGTTGATATGTAGTAGCAAGGCAGTAATTGACCTCAATAGCCAAGTTTTTCTGAACCCTCAGAGGAGGCTGAAGTTCCTAAATATTGAGGAAAGGGTTCTTTTTGGATGATCGCCCGGTAAGCAGATGCTAAATCAGACGCGATCGCCTTCCAAGCATATCGTTCCTTCACAAGCTGCAAACCATTCTCACCCAACTGCTGACGGTAATGGGGCTGATGGAGGAGTTGCGCGATCGCTCCTGCTAGTGCCTCAACGTCTCCCTCAACCACCAATCCCGCCTCAGCTTGTGCAATTTCTGGGGCAATCTGCACCCCCGGAGTTACAACTACGGGTAAGCCCGCCGCCATCGCTTCCGCTACCGCCACTCCAAAATTCTCCGAGAACGATGGTAGTACAAACAGATCTGAACCTTGCAACAGCAAATCTTTATCTTCACCCGTCACAAAACCCGCAAACGAGGTACAAGCGTCCAAGCCCAGAGACTTCACTAAGTTTTTGAGTTCGCTGACATACTCGGCTTCCCCAGCACCTGCCAAAATTACATGAAACTCGTAGCTTTGCTCAGCTAAGGACTTAAGCGCCTGCATCAGCAAATCTGGGCGTTTTTTGTAGTGGAGACGAGAAAGAAATAATACGACGCTCAGGCGATCGGGGATGTTGTAGAGTTTGCGTAGCCTAGACTTTGCTTGTTTTTGAAGTCCGGGCGGATTGACTCCTAAAGGTAAGGTAAGGCTACGAGTCTTCACCCCAAAGTTCCGGACATCGACGGCTTCACCGATGGAAGTGCAATGAATTGCTGCGGCTTGGTTGAGATTGTGTCGCTCAACTAAGAAGGTGTAGATCTGTTTTTTGAGCTGGCTTTGCGCTAATGCCCACGGAGTGAGTTGACCGATTGTCCTGACAACATAAGGAATATTTTGCCAACGGGCGATCGCTCCGGCACAAGTCGAGGCATAGGAAAAAAGATAGTGGGTATGAATTAGGTCGTAGTCTCCCCTATGTTGCCACAACCACTGAGTCAGTGCGGTGGAGAAGATAAACTCTTTCAGCGGTGGGGAAAAGCGCGGCAAAAACCACACCGGAACTTGTTCGTACTCAATGCGTTGGTTCAAAGGCACGTCTAGGAGAGTCTTGCCATTGTCATTTGTCGTGACAATTTCCGCCTCAACTTCGCAATCTCGCAACGCTTTTACCAGATTGAGAACAACTTGAGTTGGGCCACCCAAGGCGGGACTGACGGAGGGAATGACGTGCAAAACTTTCATGACTCAACCTCTCAACTCAGCCGTTTGGAGTAATGTTGCTAAGGTTTGCTTAAAACGCTCAAACCCGTAGTACTCAATCACTTTCTGTCGCAATTTTTCAGGCTGATATAAAAGTGGGTGAGAATAGGTTTTGTTCAAAATTTGAATCAGGCTTTGCGCGATCGCCTCCGCATCATCAGGATCGACCAAAACCCCCAATTCTCCCTGACAGAGGGCATCAATTGCACCATCGCGATCGCCTCCTAAAGTCGGCTTGCCAGAAGCTAAAGCCTCTAGGTAAACAATACCAAAGCCCTCGCCTTTGCTTGGCATGGCAAAGACATCGCAGAGATTGTAATGATCGCCCAGTTCTTCGTCAGGAATGAACCCCGTTAAAGTAACGCTCTCTTGCAGGTTTAACTGCGTGATCATTTGCTCAATACGGGGGCGATCGCTTCCCTGTCCAACCAAAACATAGTGAATATTGGGAATTTGCTCTCGTATTTTCGGTAAAGCTTGCAAAATTTGGTCATATCCTTTGTAGCGTTCCCTGCTATCTAATCTAGCGACGGTTAGGATAATCGGTTGTTCGGCAGTTAGCCCATAACGCTTTAGTAAATATTGAGGCTTGGGCGCAATTTGAAAGCGAGTCGCATCAAAAGTATTTGGTAAAACTGCCACCTTTGCGGGATCGAGATTTTGCTCTTTCAAGAGGCGATCGCGAGTATAACCGCTAACCGCCAGAATGCGATCGGCGTGCTGCAAGGCAGATCTTAAGCCAGGTTTTTGAATATTCCAAGCTTCTATACCGTGAGCAATTGCCCAGTAGGGAACATCTGTAAGACGTTTTAACAGATAGGCCGCAGGTGTGAAATTGAGATGAGTGGCAATAACTAAGTCAGGACGTTTCCAAATACCCTGTCCTACTATTTGAGCGGCAAAGGCTGCTGTCCGTAAAGGTAAAAACCACCTACCGCTGAAGTGAAATTGAGGGGGGTTTGAGAAAGAAAGACTTGGGGATGAACGGCGATCGTGCTTTAAGAAAACCTGGAAATCTACCTGAGGATATAAGTTTTGCAGGGCTTCTAATAAAGTTGCCGAATAAACTTGAATTCCACCTTTGAATTCAAAAATATTAGGAAACCATAAGTGAAACTTAGTTTTAACTAACGGTTGTGGCATTATTAAATATAAATTAACTTCTAACGCATCTAAGCAGGATTTAGTTAAACGTAGACTGAATGGCACTGACACAATATAGGTTCGTAGTTAGCAATTCATTGCTGCGGCGAAGACAGCGCCTACTACAACCTTTTAAATCACGCCTACTTGTCGAGCGTTTCCTGTACCCGACTTGCTAATTTTTGGCGATAGGATTTCCAGGTAAGCTGTTCTGCTTTGCGACGAGCCGCTTTTCCCATTTCGGCTAATTCTAACGGATGGCGATAGCACCACTCTAGTTTTTCTTGAATTGCCTCTACATCTCGAATCGGAATAATAAATCCCTCTACACCATCGGTAAATAAATTAATACCAGCGGTGTGTGAAGTTGTAATTACAGGAATACCACAAGCCATCGCCTCTAGGAGAACTAGCCCAAATCCTTCGACAAGAGAGGGAAAAACGAAAACACTCGCTGTGGTGTAATAGTTCATTAATGAAGCATGAGGAACAGAAGGAATGTAACGACAAATATTTGCATATTTATCTAACCAACCTACGGGAAATTCATTTGCTCCTACGAGTACTAATTCTGCATCAGGAAGCTGTAAATTTTGCCATGCTTGGATTAAATAATGGACACCTTTGCGCGGTCCAACTCGTCCAACAAACAAGGCTCGAAAACGTTCATCTAACTTGGGTTGGGGACGGAAGTAATCGACAGGAGCACCATAGGGAATAACGCTAATTTTTTCTGGTTTAATCCCAAAGTCTAGTAGAGATTGTTTGACAAACGAGGAGGGCACAAAAATATGGTCGGCAAGTTGGACTTCTTGTTCTTTCCGTTGAATTTTCCAAGCGGGTTCTTGTACTGCCTGTAAAGCTGGTGCGAGTTCGGGAAAATACTCCGCTTCTTGCACTTGAATTTCTCGACTGCGCCGATAAAAGAGAATGGGTAGTTCGTACAAACAAAGGATGCCCCTTGCTTTGGCGGCTTGGAAGGTGGTTGCTGCCCCATCTTCGTAGGCATAAACGGCATCAAGACCTTGAAGATGACGCTTGGCGACGTGGCGATCGAGGGAAGCATATACCCAAGCCACCAAATCTTGAGAATTAAGACTAAACTGGCGACCTAGCCCTGTCCGCATTAAAGCGACTCGCGTTGCTTCTTTCCAAGGATAAGTCCGAATCGGCACCCCTTCAGGGGCAATCCAGGTTCGCCGCCCTAGTTCTTGGGCAACACGGAGTCTAAGGGACGCGGGGAGGAGATTCAAGTAGTGCGACGCCGTTCCTTTGGGATTATAGGCAACTGTGGTGATGATTTCGTGGAGTAAATCGGCTTCCCATAACGCGATCGCTGCGTTACGAGAAAAGGGGCTACTAGTAGGATGAATCAGAGAAATACGAGGCTTGGGCATTTTGTTGCAATAGTTGTTGTTCTTGGTGCCAATGGTTAATAAACTCCAACTGCGGCAAGAGAAATATAAAACCACTGAGAAACCAGTAGTAGACAGAAAAAGTATGGTGAAACACCATTTGTCCTGATAGTTGGACTAGATGAATCAGTAAAGCGATCGCGGCTAATTGACGCAAAAAAGGACTTTTTAATTTCCAGAATAAACTCCAGAGTTTCAAGCCAATACAAATTCGCAGCCCGTACCAAAACGTAAACCCAATTGGGCCTAATTCCAAGGCGACTCTGCCCATTTCGGCTTCATAATATCCTGGAATATATTCACCCGCTGGCAAGCGCAATAAATTGCGAAGGGGTACAGCTCCTGGATGTGTTGCTCCCGTGCCGTAGCCATCCAGTTGTTTGTACTTGAAAAAATCTATAGGCTGTAGGAAATTTTCTCCAATACGTCGGGACAAGTCGGTGTTAGAAGTAAGACGGCGCTCAAATTGCTCAAACGCTGAACGAAATCCGAAAATAGCGACAGTAACGATCACTGTCGCTGGTAAAAGAATCTGTTTAGTTCCCCCCCGGAGGCTTCCCCGATTCATCAAGAATAAGGCGCCCAAATAGCCTACTAGAATTATGATCTCGGCAATTACTGGAGTGCGAGAACCCGTCATTACAGTGTTAGTAACGATCAAAAATAGTTCAACGATAGTAACCAGCTTCCACCACCGAGACTGCTTAACTGAAAGTAAGGGTAGCAGTAGCCCAAAACAGGCGATTAAATATCCGGCGTAACTGTTGAGGTAGGAAAAGGTTCCTGTAATTCGGACGGCGGCTTCGCTACCAAATCCGAAGGTCGCCACTTGTTGCTCAATGCCTGGGGCATAGGCGTTAATTGGACTGGTGGGAGGGCTGAAGAATTGAATAATGCCGATAACGCCAGTTGGAATGACTAATAAAAGATGCGATCGCAAAAATTTGTATAGTTCCTCCTCAGAGGGAAACAAGGCTGGTAGCATCCACATCAGGGGAATATACAAAAGATAGGCTTTAATTCCCAAAATTCCAACTATTGGCGAACCTAAGCTGGGATTAAACGCCTGAAATAAGCACCATCCTGCAGCTAAAAATACTAAAAGGTTTATCAAAAAGTTTTTATTTTGTAATGCCGGATTTCTCTTAATTCTTGAAAATCCAAAGTAACCTGTATAAGCTCCTAAAATAACGAAGTCTTTTAGGAAATAAATTATCTCGCTAGCCTGGGGTAATATCCATTTTCTCAGTGCCCCCTCAAAAACTACGAGAAAAAATACGCTTTTAGCAGCAGTCCGCCAATTTATCACCGAAAAAAAAGCTATACCTGCAATGGCGATTAGTGCGATTATCAGTTTCACTGAATTGCCCTCTCAAAGACTTGTAGATACTCCTGAGCGATCTTGGCTTTAGTATGCTGGCTTAAATGCGATGCCGATGCTGCCCTGTAATGAGAGAGTTTATCGGGATTGCTGAGTAAATCCAATAAAGCTTGTGTTAAGGCTTTAACATCGCTATTAGGAAAAGTCACTCCGCAAGGCCCGATAGCATCTTTTAATCCTCCTCCTTCCGAACCAACAACGACACACCCACAGGCAATCCCTTCCAATGCCACAATGCCAAAGGGTTCGTCCCAACGAGATGGCACAACGAGAATTTTGTGTGCATTTAACGATTGTGCTAACTCCTGCTCAACTTTCACGTCAACGAAGTCTACTTGTTCGAGAATTTTTAACGCTTTAACTTGTTGACGTAACGAGGATTCTTCTGGCCCGCTACCAATAATTGTTAACTTGGGAGTTAGTCCTAAGGGTTTCAGGTTCGCCAGGGCTTCTAGGAGTAAATCGACTCCTTTATCAGAAACTAAGCGCCCCAAAAAGACAAGTTCTTTATCGCGAGGAATCTCTGCTCTTTCATAAAATATATCTTCCTGATAGGGATTAGGAATGACCGTCGATGGCGCGGGAATGCGTTCAGCTAAAGCACAGCTAGCGGGAATGTTTGTAGCAAAACGAGAAACAAAACGCTTCAAATAATCTTGTAGGTCATAACTTCCATTGGGGCGACGATACCAAGTTTGGTGCGTCACTACTAAAGGACGATGATGGATATAAAACAATGGCCAAATTCCCTTCAAACTAATACAGGCTTGGAAGTAGAGGTCGCACCAACGGGTAAGGTTTAAGAGTTGTTTTAAGTTCGGTTGTCTGATAATTTCAAAAGGAAATTCTTTGGAGTCTTTGGCTAGTGTTTGGGAGACTAGCTTCACTTCATGTCCCTGACGTACGAACTCGTGAGCTAAGATAGAAACAACGGTTTCTACTCCACCAATGCTCGGATAAAATAAGGGAGAGTATATCAAAATCTTCATAAACTAGCAGACGCTAATTAAAGGTAAGCTTAACATTGCCTAAAAAAACGTTTTGTAGGAATTTTAACGTCGATTGCGGGGATTTCTACAGCTAAATAATAGGAAAATCCTGAAGCTATTTAACCTTTTGAATCAGTAGGCACAACGTATCGCCAGGAGTATCGTTGGGCAGGATAAGCGCTAGAAAATTAGCGATAAGTTGCGTAGAGGGGCGATAAATTAATGACCCTTTTTCGGGATAACCCCACTTTTCGACAATCTGTAGAGAATAGCGGGGCAGGATTTTGTCTAATGCGTTTAGTAGTACGGGATAAATATGAGTGGGGTCTCCTTTTTCATCAAATGAGGCGAGTTTGCTAGCCAGCAGAAATTTTAGCCTGCAACTTACGGAATGAATATTAGGAGTTGTGAGCAAGAAGTATCCATCCTCAGCAAGATGTGAATTGACCGCATAAAAAAGACGACCGGGATTTTCTAGGTGTTCTACAACTTCAATGGCGGTGATTAATCCAAATTCTTTATCTAAGAATAAATCGTCATAATCTAAGTTAGCGGGTAAAAAGGTAGCTTTGTGCGTTTTAAACTGAGTGCTATCTCGATCGACGCCATATAAATTAGTAAAGCCATGAGTTGCCAGTCGTTCTAGCCACGCCCCTGTGCCACAGCCAAGGTCAAGCACAGGAGTGTCACGACTGAGTTGAGGGAGGGATTGAATTAGCGACTCATGCAAACCGGAAATTGTACGCTCTACAAGTCGATCGTCTGGCATTTGCTGTTTGCCTCATTGCGTGTTGAAAGACTAATTGAGATTGACCTGAGATGGGTAAACAATACTTCAGTTTGTATCAACAATCTCGGTTTTTGGTAACAGATGCAAGCCTAGCGATCGCCTCGACGGCTAGCTACGACCTTTTCTATCGCCTCCACTAACGCTTCGACATTCTCCCGTGGAGACCAAGTTTCCATCCGTTTGTAGGCAGCTTCCCCCATTTGTTTTAATCGTTCGCGGTGCGGCAGCACGTCCTGTAAAACTGCTGCCAAGGCATCCACATCACCGCAGGCATAAATTAACCCCGTCTCGCCATGACGAATCAAGTCGTAACCCGCACCGACGCGATCGCTTGCCACTACAGGACAACCACAAAGCATGGCTTCGTTGACTACCACACCAAAAGGCTCATACTCTGAGGGAAAGACAAACAAATCGGCAGAACAATAAACCGAGGGTAATTGGGACTGATTCACAAAGCCAAGAAACCTCACTCGTTCTGACAGGTTCAACGCCTTAGCTTCTGCTTCGAGTTCCCTTCGCAATGGCCCTTCTCCCGCCATTACAAGATAACTGTCCGACGCATTGGCTTTAGCAAAGGCTTGTAAAACATCCTGCGGACGCTTCCAGGGTTGGAATTTAGCGCAGAAAAGAACAACAGGTGCCTCTTGGGGAATCTCCCATTGCTCTCGCACAGATGCTCGATTTACTTGTTTAGCCTGATGTATCCACCATTCATTGTTAACGACATAGGGCGTTAGCTGCACGAGTTGTTCGGGAATTCCCAACGAATGCATGAATCTAACGCTTCCAGAAGAGGGAACAATGGTGGTATCTGCAAGGCGAAAGATCTGAGGTAACAGCAACTTCTTCAGGGAAGCTTTCCACAATTGGCGATCGCGCGGACTTAATTCATGGGCATCTGTACCAAACAGCAACGGTGTCTTAGTCGTCTTTGCCGCCGCCGCAACAATCCAGAAGCTGGCATAGGCGTAGCCTGTAAAGGCAACTACCGCGTCAAAGTCACCGCTGCGTACTAGGTTCCATAACTTAGAGTTGATTAAGCCGAAGAACTTACCTAACCTGGGTTTAGGAGATTGGTTTGACAGTTGAATCCAGGGATAACCATCCAGTAGCGGAATATCCCAAGCCACTTCTATCCCAAAGCCAGCGTCTACCTCCGGTTCTGCACCTTGCAAGCTGCAATAGGCTACCAGAATGTCCAACTTCTGGTGCGACGCCATCAGTCGAAACAGAGGGACGGCATACTGGACGGGATGGGAAGCAACGATTAGTAGGCGGTATTTGCGGGTATTCATCGCTTGCTATCTTACTGGTTCGCGAGAACACTCGCTGAGGATATGTTTATATTAATCTTGCGATCGCCCTAACTCCGGGAAAGCCAAGCTTGAGAGGTTGCCAATGACTTATATACCCCAAAAACTTCTAAACTTTGAAACATTCCTCGATCAATATGGTGACAACCCCCGCTATGAAATCGCTGACGGAGAATTAGTTGAGATGGAACCTACGGAACCTCACGAAACCGTCAGTGGTAAACTAGCCACTCAAATCGCATCGCGATCGCAGCAGAAAAACTTCCCTGGTTCATTCCCCGCACTTGTTTAATCCGTCCCTTTGCCGATGTAGCGACTGCCCGCCGTCCCGATATTGTCGTGTTAGATGAAACCGTTCTCGCCAGCGAACCCCTATGGGAAAGAGAACCCGTAATTACTCTGGGACGATCGATCAAATTGGTAGTAGAAGTTGTCAGCACGAACTGGGAAACAGATTACGCCCGAAAAGTTGAAGAATATGCCCTTCTAGGGATTCCTGAGTATTGGATCGTTGATTATCGCGCCTTGGGGGGTGTGGCTTTTATTGGCAAACCCAAACAACCGACTATCACCGTTTGCCCACTGATTGACGAAGATTACACCCAGCAACAATTTCACCTCGCTTAACCGATTAGTTCTCCTCTGCTAAAAAACTTGCAACTTCGCCTCGATGATGTTCTTCCTCGTTATTCGATGTAAGCGATGAGTTCGTCCGACTGCTGGATATTTTCAGCACCAATGGCTTTGAGGCAGTAACCTAGGGATTCGAGAAACTGACAGGATTGTTGATGCACTTCGTACCCATGAGTGGCGAGAAAGATTGTTGGGTGACTGCTACTGAGTAGCGATTTTGCTCCCCTAAGAACCGACATTTCTGCCCCCTCCACATCAATTTTGATATGAGTGGGAAGGGGAATTTGACCGCTATTCACTAATTCATCTAAAGCAAGGGTTTCGACTTGCAGTTCGCCCTGAGAGGAAATCTGACCGAGAAAACTGTTGGAATGGGTGGCAAACGATGTGACTCCACAAGTATCAGAAACAGCTGAGGCTATTACCGTTACATTGTCGATTTGATTGAGTTGTAAATGTTGATTGAGGAATAAAAGATTGCGAGGTAAAGGCTCAAAGGCAAAAACTCTTCCCTGAGTTCCTACTAAAACAGAGGCTAATAAGGTGTAAAACCCAACGTGGGAACCAATATCAAACACAATGCTTCCTTCGGTAAGGGTTTCCTCAAAAAGACGTTGCTTTTCATATTCATAGCTCCCTAACCAACAGCCATGTTGACCGGAACCAACAATCCACTTTTTTCCCCTTAATTTTCCCTGCAAAATCGGCATTACCGTCTCCGCCGGAATGAATTGAAGCGGAAAGCGTAAAAGCTTACCGAAGAGCTTTTGATTAGAAATCTGTGAAACGTTCATAATTATCCAAGTTCACTTGTTTATTGCCTTCTAGCAGTGCGGCAAATATCTTGGCTTGTACAGATAAGTTATGGGCTTGATACCAGTTGTAGGCATTGTCGGCGATCGCCTGACCTCCCGGCAAGCCTAATTGTTCATTTTGAGCATCAGCAACCCAGTAGTGTTTGCCTGCTTGTAACCCATCGATTGGGACAGCACTTTGAGTAACCAAGACGGGAATTAGCTTATGGGCGCAGTAAGCGGCAAAGATTGTCGATTTGGCTAGATAGTCGGGCGGAGGAAAATTTAAGAAACCCACTAAAGAATTTAGTAAAAGTTCGCTAATTTCTGTAGCGTCTGTTACTCCCTTTTGAACGATAGGAATGCCATTAATGTCAGAGAAATTTAACCTTGTCGGAACGCCAATATCGCAAATTTCTTCAATGTTCAGCGCTTTGCAGGTCTGTTCTAGAGCCAGAAGGCATTGTTGGTAAACTAGCAATCGGCTATTGGGATGACCAAATACCACTAGCCGTCGCTGACGTTCTGCCAAGGGGGGTACCTGCTTGGGTTCTCCAATGTTAGAGAAGACAGGTAGGGTAGGAATTTCAATTTGTTTATCTTGGCTTAAGTGGTACAGCGTTTTGGCGTAAAGTTGTCTATTGGTAAGAGCGCGATCGCTCAGTTTTACCAAGCGAGCTACTAAATTTTTCTGTAGCGGCGATAACCAGAAGGAACTCGTCCAAGGTGGTCCAAAGGCGTGGAGTTCGTGAAACATCGTCACCAGCCTTCTTTGGGTACTCCCCGCCCGCCAACGCTGCAAGCCATCCACTAACCAGACCGGACAGCCCCGTTTCGCATAACCGTAACCCACATAATGCAATAGGAGCGTGGCGGATGAGGAGGGAAGCAGCAACGATAATAAGGCAGCGCTAGAACGCTCTGATACAGTACTGATGGGAAATCCTTCAATCTCCTCTGCACCTTCCCAACTGGGGTCGCCAACAATAAAATGCGTTTCGATGGCAAATTCTTGACGAAGTTGGCGGGCTAAACTCAGGGCATAATCCCCAAGACCATTAATTGCAGGGGGAAGCTTGGGTACAACCTGGATAATGACCATTACGCTACGACGGAAACAAACTTAAGCGAAATCTCGCAACAAATCCTGAAATTGATTAAAGGCTGGCGTACCACTCATCGTTGCCGATAGGTTCGAGGCGATACCCGCAATCTTGAAGCAGGGATTGTGCCTCTTTTGGCTTCAGACCGAGAGCAGACATGCGACCAATGTTCTCTTCAAAGAAGATATGGTTAATTCGCTTGCATTGCAATAACTGTTTTGCTCCTTGAAGCACCCATGTATCTGCCCCTTCCGTGTCTATTTTCAGGACATCAATCCGTTCATCCCCACTATTAAAGAAAACCTCATCTAGCGAAACAACACAGACCTCGATCTCTCCCTTGTCCCACTCAACCGATAGCCCTCCCCATCCACTTTGTTCCTCTGGCCCCAACGTAAAAGGCAAGCTGCCACGCTCTTTCCCTACAGCAACCTGACGTACATCCACTTGAGACTCTAGCTCATTGTTAACCAGATTATGTTTCAAAGCAGAGAAGTTTCTCGGAGATGCCTCAAAAGTAATGACTCGGTTCTGAGGGTGATGGGCTGCCCAAAGGCATGAGTAATAACCATAGTTAGCCCCCACGTCAACCATCAAACCGCCAGCCTTCGCCAGTTGTGCAATTCTCAGAGAGAGCGACAATTCAGTGAAACCGAGAAAGGCAATTTGCTTATGACCGATATCTGTCGGCATCAGCTTCAGCGAAATTTGAGGAGCAAACTCTAGCGTTGCTTTCTCAAAGAGATTGTTAAAGGTAGCGGTGTGCTTGGAGTAAAGCTTCCAGAAAAGCTTTTCCCTTAACCACAACGGTCTAATCTTCATCCACCAAGGTCGATTTTGCGTAGCTAGAGTCATGGGTTCAATTGTCCAGTTGGGATTTTCTGGGAATTGAGAGTGTCAAATATTGCCATGGCATAGGTCTGGGCAATGCTTTCCCAGGAAAACACGTTGTAATAATCGTCCTGAAAGATAGAGTTGGTAAAGCTTTCTAGCTTGAACCCCAAAGGGGGAGGAAAGACTTTGAGGTTTTCCGGGAAAAAAGGTTGTAAATCGGGAACTCCACCGATGGGAGTGGCAAAGACGAGCATTCCTGACTCTAGCATCTCATTTAAGACCAATCCCCAACCTTCGACTCTGCTCGTAAATAACCCGCAATCGTGGTTAGCCAGCAAAGAGTAAAGCTCGTTTCTTTCAAATGACGGCAGAATTTTTAGTTGACCAGATTGTAGGAGTTCAGCCGGACAATCGTTCTCGGCTTCCGTACCGCAGCCTGCGATCGTAAAAGTATCTTGGGGGCATAAAGCTGCCCATTTAACAATAAAATCAAGCAGCTCAGTAATGCCTTTATGGGAAGTCCAACGACCAATCCACAGAAACCGGATACCTTCTGGTGAAGGCTTTTTTCGGTGTATCCGGACTTTCGCTAACGCTTCTTGCTCTGCTTGCGAAAGAGCATTAACGTAAGACATTAATTTATTCCGCCACCAGGGAAACCCTCGCTTCATCCAGCGAAGTTCTAGACTGCCAAGGCAAAGAATGTATCTTGCTCTTTTCCAACCCTGTAGAACTAAAATTATTTGAAATAGCGAATAAGAATAACTGAAAGGAAGTCGAATGATACCGCGTACACTTTTTTCTATTCGATCCTTTAAGCTATGCATCAAATACAAAATATCCGGCTGAACGCTACGAGCTACAACTAAAGCAGATTTGCTAACTTGTGGCGTAATCAGCAGTGCCGGACTATCAATTACATCAAAGGGTGCTTGGGTTTTAATAAAAGCATCCAGTTTTGAACGCATCTGCCGCACGCTTTGCCACCACTTGGTTTGGGACGGTAAAGGATGAGGCGACCATAGCGTAACATCGTGTCCCTGCGATCGCAATGCTTCGGCAAGATTAATTGCGACTTGACCTGCACCAAATTCAGCAGCAAGGGGAGCGTGCGTGACTATGAGTAGGCGTACTGACCGCAACAGGCACTCCTTAACTTTAAAGGTGTCTGGATTCTCTCACACTGTAGTAGATGCACTCCAGTTTCTCGATTACTCGCTCCCAACTGTAGGTTGCTTCAACGATAGAGCAATTGTACTGCCCCATTTTTTGTTGTAATTCAGGCGATGTCAGGATTTCAAGCAGAGCCTCAGTTAGTGCTTGCGCGTCTTTTGGTGCAACTTTACGCCCTCCCTGTTCCGGTACTAGGTGAGCTAACCCGCCAGCATTAGTAGCAACAACAGGCTTACCACATGCCATTGCCTCTAAAGCGCTCATTCCAAACGGTTCGCCATAGGAAGGTAAGCAGTATACGCTACATTGACGCATTAATTCTGGAACCTCCTCTCGCTCAACTCGACCCAGTAGCAAGATTTGGGATTTACAGGACATTGTAGAAACTTGCTGCTGCACCCTCTCTGTCGCTGCCCCCGCTCCGGCAATTGTTAGTTTACAGGTAGGTAGAGTCTCAGCAACGTTCTCAAACGCCTCTAAGAGTGTAAATATTCCCTTCCGCTGTTCTAAGTTGGCAAGGAAAAGAATAGTAGGCGTTTCTTGCCTAGTGTCTTGACGGCAAGCCGGCGAAAATAGCGTAGTATCAATTCCGGGTGATAACTGATGGATTTTTTGAGGATTAGTCTCTGGGCGATACAACTGGGTTATTGCTGCTGGTGTAGAGACGAAAAGAGCTGCTGCGTTTGCTTGCTGCTGCTGGGAAAATTTTTCTAATAACGGCTCGATTAAAGATGAAGTGATAGTTCCTCGCAACGATTGTTTGGCTTTAGGAGTTTCTGCATCCTTAGGCCAATTAATCCAGAAAGGCCCTAGAACGACAGGTATCCCAGTTTTTAGCAAGGAAACGCTCAATCCTCGGATGACTGGATTTAACTGATGAATGATATCAACTTTATCCTGTTGATGAATGTTGTTAAAAAGTTGCCTAACTCTCAGTATGTACTCGAAAGAATGCAGTCTTGAGGGAGTCTGAAGTGGTACGAGATAGAGCTTAATATTCTTAGGTAAATCCCCTTTAATGTCCTTAGAATGAACAGCAATATGGATAGTATGACCCCGTTGAGCTAATTTATTAATGAAGTTAAAGGCAATTAAACCATCACCGTGAGGTTGATAGTTGGTTAGAAAATCTGAGGGATGGGAGATAAAAATAGAAAGTTTTTTGTCTCGCACTGGGATAGTAAAATAGTTTTACTTAAAGGGGGCGACCGCTCTTTTCAGCAACCCAATAAATTTTCGATTGGATAAAGCTTCTAAGGGAAACTTCATCATAGTTCCAAGTAACTTCTGGAAAGGCTGTTTTTGCTTCCCTGCCGCATAGGCAGCGAAATAGGGTCTAATCTCCTCTGAATAGTTTATCAGCCGATTGAGCTGAAGACGCTCAAGGAATGAAAGATGAGAAGCATACTTTTGTGTCAGGTTAAGGGCTTCTTCTCGATTACCAACTCCACTAGAAATGGTTTTAGATTGAGGATGCAGTCGGTAGAAACAAATGGGCTGAGAAATTTTGAGCGACCGCGGCCTTTCTAAGGCCATGCGGATGAACCAATCAATGTCCATACAATAGTATGAATTCTCATCAATCAATCCCACTTTCTCAAAAAGACGACGAGAAACAAATACTGACTGAGAAGGAATTACATATTGTTCTCCATAAAACGCCCGCAGCAAATATTTAGTCGCGAATGTTTGAGTTCCTGAACGATAGCTAAGGTATTTATCATTTAATGAGCTGCCGTTATAGGTGCAGCCGTAGATAAAGTCAAACTTGTTTGCCTTGGCTTCAACAAAGACATGATGTAGGGCATCAGGCAAATAGCAATCATCCGCATTCATCCAAGCGATATAGTCTCCCGTACAACGCTCGAAACCTTTGTTAATTGCATGAGATTGACCTCGGTCGGGTTCGCTCGTCCAAAATGCTAAATACTGCTCGTATTTTTTAATAATTTTAATAGATTCATCTGTACTTCCTCCATCAATAATGATGTATTCTAAACTTGGGTAGTTTTGTAGTAAAACTGAGCGAATTGTTTCTTCAATAAATTCTCCTTGGTTGTAGTTAGGCGTGACGATACTAATACGAGGCAACTCAAGGCGATCGCGAATACGATCAGGTAGTAGGAAACTTTGTTCTGTCCAAGGCCATCCGGTTTTACCCGGCGGCGGCGGTGGTAGGTCTTTTAAGGTGAGGGTAGTATTCAGAATTGGCATTTTTGAAGAAAATACTGCTGAATTGATTAATTAAACTAGGGATTAGCTAAGGTTAATCGCCACGGGATTCTTTCTCATAATCCTTTAAATTCAACCGAGAAGATGTGGGGCGATCTCGTCCTAATTCTGCAATACCTGACGATACAGCTTAATGTACCTTTCTGCTTGGAGTTTGAGCGGGTATTCCTCTAAAGCAATTGTGCGACACTGTTGACTCAAGCGATCGCGTAACTCCCGATCTTCCAAAAGCTGCACAATTCCATTACAAAAATCCTCCACATCCTCTGGTTGAGCTAAGTATCCGGTAATTCCTGGACGCACTAAATCGGGAACGCCACCAACTTTAAAGGAAACCATCGGCGTACCACAAGCCATACTCTCTTGCAGTACCAAAGGGAGATTATCAGCCTGGGTAGGAAAAATGAATAAATCCGCCGCAGAGTAGGCAATAGCTTTGAGGCGATCGCTACTGACATAGCCAAGGTTGAGGGTTGGGATTCCTACGGCTTCAGAAATGGCTTCACCCCCCTCACCAAGAATGAGCAATACTGTCTCCGCTTTGAGAGCAGCAGGTAAGCTAGACAACGCCGATAGCAGCAACTTTCCTCCTTTTCGTGCATCTGTCAAACTGGCGGCACAAAACATCAGAACCTTTTTACCCGCCGGGATGCCAAGCAGTGATCGACATTGTTCGCACTCTAGCGGTTGGTAAGCTTCCGTGTCGATGCCGTAGGGAATGTAATGAATGGGAAACTGGTTCAGCATACTTTGCTTAACTTGCTCAGTTAGCCATTGGCTGGGAGTCACCATCGTTAAATTAGACTGGCGATACACCCAGTTTTTCAGCGTCCACTCTAGGCGGGTATTATCTCTTTGGATAGCGGGGTAAGTATCGGGATAAGGACATTTGCCGCAACCGATTTTCCAGCGATCGCATTCATAACTGTAGGCACAATGACCCGTAAAACTCCACATATCGTGGAGAGTACAAACAGCCGGCTTATTTTTAACTAAAGAGGGAAGTGCTAAGTAGTTAAAGTAGCCAGTATGAAGGTTGTGAAAGTTGAGGATGTCAGCTTCTTTATAGAAAGCATGCTGGGGAATATCAAAGGTGTTGACAATGTTGAGGTAATTAAGCCCAAGATGCTTAGTGAAGCGAAAAAGCTGATTTTCCAGGCGGTACTTCCGCTGAATCGCCGCGACGCGATCGCTACTCGTTCGCACTTCCCCCACCAATAGGCGCGAGTCAACCCCTTGAGCCAACAAGCCTTGATGCAGTCGATAACCCGCGATCGCGGCACCGCCTGCCAAATCGGACTGATTAATATGCAGGACATTCATGCGGCTGGTTTGATGGCTTCAATAAACAAGGAATCTGGCTTATAAACATTTCCATCAGGTTCAGTGTCAAGATTAAAACTAGTCCAATCAGGAATGTAGCTTTCAGTCGCTGTACGCTGAATGATACTATCTAAACCGCACTTTTTCAGTAGCCGCGTTAAAGAGTAGCGATCGTACATCCACTGGTGAACTTCCCCGCCTTGGCGAAAGCGCCCAATCTGTAAAGCATTGTATTCCTTACCCAACAAGCTTTTGATTAATAACTCTCGCCTAAAATTGGGATAACGCAAAAAGCGGTAAAGCCTTTTTAGGAGGTACTTGAGTTGACTTTCTGGCACCACTGATGATGTTTGCTGTTGACGTGCTGCCTCAATCAAGATTTTTGCTTCCGTACCGCAGCGTTTCAAAATAAATTCCTGATTGGGAATGTCTGCTTGAGACAGATAAGCCGCCATCTCTCCTCCTGAAGAGCTTCTTACCGTCTGGTCGTACATCTCCAGTAAAATCCACTCATAATTCGCTTGCCACTCCTGAGAACCCTGGTTAGCTTGTTCCAGTGCGGTGAGATAGGTACGAGCAATCTGTTCTAGATCGGGAACAACTACCCTTAAGACACCTTTAGGGCGCAAAACGCGATCGCACTCCCTTATAAAAGACTCAGCCGCCGCTTTGGGAAAGTGTTCTAAAACATGAGAGTGATAGACAACCTCAAAAGAATTATCAGGGAAGGGAATTCCTTGAGTGAGGTTGTGAGCAACTACATTCTCACCAGTCGAGACAAAATCAACATTAGTCCAGCCAGGATGAAAGCGACGACCACAACCGAGATTAAGATAATTCATCTCATTCACGAAAAGCAAATACATTTAATTGCATATCCATACCCATATGAACATTACGATGATAAAAAGGTTGAGGAGAGGTAACAGGCGGATGAATATGAATTCTAAACCCTGCGGCAGACAAAATATTAACTATTATATGTAGAGTCTGAGGTTCATCAACAAATGAATGGTATTCAACAAAAAGGTTTTGAACATTATGCAGTAAATCCTGACAATCTTGGATTACCGCTGTCTCGGCTCCCTCAATATCCAATTTAAGTAAATCGACTGGTTTATCTAGATATTTACGAAGTCTAACTGTTTTAACTTTATATTTTTTTTCTTCTGCTTCAATCTTTATAATCCTTCCCCCATCAGCTCCTTCAGCCATAAATTCTAATTCAGTTTCCGTATTCCAAATTGCTTTATTAACTAGTTCAAGGTTAGAAATGCCGTGCGTGTTTCTTTCCAAGGTACTAAAAACTTGAACATCCGGCTCAAAAGCAATAATATGGCTATCAGAATAAAGTTGCTTAAAATATAATATACTTAAGCCAATATTTGCTCCTCCATCTATAATTAATGGGTTTTCGTTTTGAGCTTTAAACCTATAAATTTGCTCTTTAAATATCTCCTTATACATAAATAGGAAAGAAGCTGAATCTACCAGTTCAAACTCTCTTTCAAATAAAGTAGTAGAACTAGGAATGTACCGGGGTAGCTTCTTAATATTTTGCAGAGTAAAGTGATGCTTCCTATACTCAGGTTGCACCAATAATTTACCAAAGTGCTTAAGTCGAGATTTAATTGCCATTGAATCCTTGTGATAATCGTTTGCATCAACTACTTGTAACAGAAAGTCATTCCCTTTTTATTAAGATAATTGAGTCACGCTTAACTAGTCTTAAATCAGCAGTGAGAACTGTCCATCCAGCATTTTCGGCTTGTGGTTTCAGAATCTAAATGTAATCCCATAGCACCAATAAAATCATCACCTATTTCTATGGGGGCATGATTTGCAATTATCACGAAATCTCCTAACGAACAACGCTCACCCAAGATTAAATTACCAGCTCTTAACAAGCGTAAACTACGTCCTAACCGGAGAAGTTGACCATGTTTCACTTTGTGCAATCGCAAATAGAGGCGTTTGAGATATAAAAAATTATTGGGTTCAGAAATCAAAGATTTTAGTTCTGAGAGTATCCCTATAAGCTCTCGGATAATTTTGCGAATTAATGCCATGATAGTAGTCCCGGTCCACAGATTCCTTTCCAGTCGCCAGCTGTCGTTCTATCTGACATTATGCCTGTAAATTCAACTTCAAATATCAAACAATCTATAATGTTTTCTAGAGTCTCAATATTTCTTTGACCTAGATAAGCATCAACATAATATTTTCCTGGTGAGAGTGCATAAGGTGGTAATCTACATTCACGCCGAGAGGAACTGTTATTGACAGTTTCAGAATTAAATTCATCACTAGAGTGGTGAATCCATAAACCTTGACTATTGCGTATAACAATACCGATTATTATTTCCTTCTTTTCTAATCTCTCAACATGAAATTTAATTCTGATTGGTTGGTCAATAGCAAAAGCGTTACCTGAAATTCTCTCTCCTTGCGAAATTTCGATTTTTCTGAAATGAGGTTTTTCTAGATTTTTCTCTGCTATATACGTATCAGAGCAAGAAACTGGGCTGCTAATATAATTAGTAATTACATTATCAATTAAATCATTAGCAACCAGTGTGCCTTCGCTTAATAATATTCCGCTTTTGCATAAAGCTCTGATTGCTCCTATATTGTGGCTTACAAACAACACTGTTCTACCTTCTTTCCCCACCTCCTCCATTTTCCCCAAACATTTCTGCTGAAACGCCGCATCTCCCACGGCTAGCACTTCATCTACTACCAAAATCTCTGGCTCTAAATGCGCGGCTACAGCAAAGGCTAGACGTACGTACATCCCCGATGAGTAACGCTTTACTGGGGTATCTAAAAACTTCTCGACTTCAGCAAAGGAAACAATTTCATCAAATTTTTTTTTGATTTCAACCCTGCTCATCCCCAGGATGGCACCGTTGAGGTATATATTCTCTCTTCCTGTTAGTTCTGGGTGAAAGCCTGTTCCTACTTCTAATAAACTGGCAACACGCCCTTTTATAGAAATACGCCCTGTAGTTGGTTCCGTGATGCGGCTTAATATTTTTAGCAGTGTTGATTTTCCGGCACCGTTGCGACCGATAATGCCAACTCTGTCGCCTTGCTTAACTTCAAATGAAACATCTTTCAGCGCCCAAAAATCTTCAAAAGTTTGATGTTTATTTTGTTGTGCAAAAGGCTTTTTTATCCGGCGTCCAAATAACTTTGCTCTATCAGCAATTACATCCCGTAGCGCTGTATACCGCTCCTGATTTTTGCGATTAATGATGTACTTTTTACCGAGATTCTCCACTCGAATGACTGTATCTGACATTCTTTAATTTTGTGGTTTAGATTACATCAGCAAAGGTGCGCTCTGTTTTACGAAAGTACCAGATACCACTGATCAGTAGTAAGGTAACTAGTATTAAAGAAAGTGCAAATCCAGGCAAGTACAGTTTAGATGCTCCTCCTAAAATTGCCCAGCGGAAGCCGTCAATGACTCCCACCATTGGGTTTATTGAGTAAAGTAAGCGCCACCGCCCTGGGACAATACTACTACTAAAACCAACGGGAGAAATGTACAAGCCAAACTGAACTAAGAATGGCACGACGTAGCGAAAGTCTCGGTATTTAACATTTAATGCAGCTAGCCATAATCCTGCTCCAATTGAGGCAGCAAAGGCGATGAGAATAAACACAGGTAAGGTTAAGATTCGCCAGCTTGGAACAAAGTCATATACTGCCATCAGTGCCAGTAAAATGATGCCGGAAACTAAAAAGTCAACAAAACTGACAATCACTGCACTGGCTGGCACAATTAAGCGGGGAAAGTAAATTTTAGAAATCAAGTTGGCGTTTGTAATTAAGCTGTTGCTGCATTCCGATAGGGCGCTGGAAAAAAACTGCCAGGGAAGCATTGCTGAGAAGACCAAGATGGGATAGGGCGCACCCTCAGACGGTAAGTTGGCGAGCTTGCCAAACACAATGGAGAAGACAACCATTGTTAAAAATGGTCGAATCAGCGCCCAGGCAATGCCAATTACCGTCTGTTTGTAGCGCACCAAGATGTCACGCCATGCCAGGAAGTAGAACAGTTCCCGGTAACGCCACAGGTCTTTCCAATACTGTTTCTCGGTACGACCTGCTTCAATAATGAGTTCTGCACTACTCATGGGGTTTGATCACTCACGCCGTTTTCTGAACTCTTAGATTGTTGCTGAAGTAGGTAACAAGGTTTTAAGTATTAAGGTGTGAGGCAACCGTAACTAACCCTTGTCAACAGACTTCAGCAGCAATTATCTAGACGTTACCCATCAACCTGCGGCAGTAAAGGCGGCATTCAGCAAAATCGACAGCACCGCTTGAATTGCCCGCAATTGTTCAGGTGGGTTGAGCAGCAACTGGGCATCACTGGCATTAATGACAGCATTGTAAGCCGCAACAACGGCAGTAAACTGCGCTGCATTTACAGTACCCCCTGAGGTTAAACCTCTAAGGCTGGATGCCAAGTTAGCGGCTAGAGTCGCATCTACTCCTGCCGTAGCTAACGCACTTTGGAATTGAGCCACACAAGCATTGACATTGCCAACTTCACTCAGGAGACATTGCAGATTTTGCTGCACGATCGCGGGAATAGCAGTAGGAGGTCCCGTCTCAACTACGGGCAAGTTACTAGCCGCTAAGAACCGATTCACCGAGTTGGCGGCAGTATTAACCGCGATCGCCACTTGGTTAGACGTAAAGGCGATCGCCGTCCCGTCTGTCTCAGCCCCTGGGATCAATGCACCACCGACAATATCACTGGTGGTGATGATATTCCCAGTCATGTCCGATATATTACCGGATTGAGCGCGGGCAGACGGAACGACCGCCAAAAACAGCACCGAACACCCCACCACAACGCCCAGTCCGAATCCAGGCAGATGCCTAATTTTCATAACTTCACCACAGATAGGACAACTTAAAAGGCGTAACCAACACCGATAATAAACCGGGTGCCATCACCCGCATTGTTAGTGACATCGGCGATCGCTGGCGTAATCACCAACGGCGTACCTCGAATGGGGACAATTGAAGCCCCCAAATTCAAATCCTGCCCCGTCCACTCGGCAATCAAGGAGACAGGTTCAACTACTTGCACGCCAACACTGCCAAAGACATTCGGCGAATCAGTGCCTCGGTCTTCCGATGCAATTTGATCGAGGGAACGGAAACGACCCCCACCCAGACCAACCGACGCCGTGATTCGGCTCAGGGGGGCAGTGGGATCGTCCTTCAACGGGATCACCTTACTGACAACACCGTAAACGCTCTTGCCACCATCAGGATTTCCCCAAACAATGGCATTCTCCACGCCTACTGCCACGGCGAAATTCCCAGGCAAAGTCCGATGCAGCTTGAAACTGACCCCGCCATCATCAAAGGTGTCACCAATCAAGTCATAAATTGAAACGGCGGTTTCTAACCCGGCAAGCTGCCGCGCATCGCCCAAGCCAAAACCCGCAACAATTGCACCATCATCTTCATTGGTAAAGCGCGCGCGAGATTGATAAGTTGCCCCGACAAAGAAATCTCCTCCATCTGCACCAAAGGCAGTCGGAGTGCCAATCGAAGCCCCGCCGCCAATGATCCGCCGCAGACGTTCTACTTCGGTTATTGGGGGCCCAGGCAGGCGATACTGTTGACGCAACGTTGCCACATCAGGCGTCTGCGGTGGTGTCGCAATCGGCTCATAGCCAACAATGTAGCGAGTGGCGACATTGGTGGCACCTAACTGGGGAATTCTACCTTCATTCACCAACGCTTGATAAATAAAAGCAGCGACATCAGCACGCGTGGCGGTTTGGTTGGGATTTAAAAACCCCACGTTGGGGTAGTTAACCACCAACTGATTGAGGGCTGCAGAGGCGATCGCATTCTGAGCAAAAGCCGGAACCTGAGCAGCATCCTGAAAGTAAGAACTGAGAACTTGTTCGGGGTTATTGGCTGCCGCCAAATTAAGCCCACTGGCTAAAGCGACTAACACCTGAGCGCGAGGAATATTTTGCTCCGGATTAAAAACATTGTTGGGATAGCCTTCAATAAACCCCGTGCGGTAGGCGTACTGAATTGCCTCATTACCCCAATGATTGGCAGGTACATCCACAAACGCGGTGCCAGAACGTAGTGGTTCTCTAGGAAATGCCTGTCGAATCATTGCCGCAAATTGGGCGCGGGTGACAGGGGCATTTGGTCGGAATGTCCCATCAGGAAACCCACGAATAATATCTCTGGCGGCTAAACCTTCAATAAAACTTTGCGCCCAGTTTCCCTGAGTATCAGGAAATCTACCCGCTTGAGCAAGCTGGGCTGCTGTTGGCGCTGTTGGTTGAGTGGAATTGGAAGCTGGCTGATTGGGGGTTACCGCCTCGCCTCCGAGTATCGATTGCAAAAGAGAGGCACCCATCCGATTTCCCGAATGAGGTTCTGCGGCGGCGACTGGGTTAAGAACGCTAGCTGCGATCGCAACAATTGCACTGCTCAAAATTGAACCGACTAAAATCGATCTCCAGCTACGAAGATCGTTGCTGACTCGATAGAAACCACCCCTCACAATGGTTGGCATGATAAAGCCTCCTGGGTTTTGGCACTTTGTGCCGTTGATTTGCGTCTGACAACAGCGAGTTTGTCAGGATTTTACACAAGATTTAGTCAAACTTGCTTGCCAAAAGTTCAATTTATATCTAAAGGAATTAGTGTTAAGGTGAGCGGAAAAAGATTTTTGAAACCTTTCGACTGTGAAACTATGGCTGCTGCTGGTCTAAAAAGACGCTCGAATCAACCTATCATTGGCTTGACCCTGCTAGTCTTTGTTGTTGTTGGCATCCCGCTTCCAGGGATGGCTCAAGTGCCTACGTTTTCCCCCGCGTCTGGTCAAGTTAATACCAATAGTACGCCAACAGAAGATGCTTATACCCTTGGTGCCGGCGATCGCCTCCGTCTAGACATCTTTGATGTCCCCGAATATAGCGGCGAGTACACCGTTTTAGTTGATGGCACCCTCAACTTACCCGTCGTCGGCAGCATCCCCATCCAAGGAGTCACCCTCGAAAGGGCAAGCGATGTGATTTCCAGCCGCTACGCCCGCTACGTCCGACGCCCCATCGTCACTCTTTCCCTAATCGCCCCCCGACCCTTAAAAATTGCTGTCGCGGGGGAAGTTAATCGCCCCGGCTCTTACAGCGTCACCCTCACAGACGGCAGACAATTTCCCACGGTAACGCAAGCCATTCAGCTAGCTGGCGGGATTACCCAATCTGCAGCAGTCCGACAAGTGGAAATCCGGCGTCGCACTCCAGGTAGCGGCGAACAAACATTCAATGTCAATCTCTGGGACTTGAGCCAGAGAGGTAATCTCAGCCAAGATGTTACCTTGCGGGATGGAGACTCGGTGTTCATTCCCACAACAGAAGCTTTTGATCCTGGCGAAATGCGTCAACTCGCTGATGCCAGTTTTGCGGCAGAGGCTTCCCAACCCCTGAAGGTGGCTGTAGTGGGAGAAGTTGTTCGCCCCGGTCCCTACACCGTAACAGGAGCCTCGGCGGGAGCAACCAGTGCCGACCGCACCAGTGGCGGGAGCAGCAACGAAATACCAACAGTTACCCAAGCGATTCAAGTCGCTGGCGGTATTACCCAATCGGCTGATATTCGCTCAGTTCAAGTGCGCCGACCTACCAGAAATGGCAGTGATAAAACTATTGATGTCGATCTTTGGCAACTTTTGCGGGAAGGGGATCTATCGCAAGACGTAATTTTGCAGGAGGGAGACACAATTGTTGTACCGACGGCAACCGCCCTCAGTTCTGAAGAAGCAACCCGGTTAGCCTCAGCCAGTTTTTCGGCAGCCGTGATCACAATCAATGTTGTGGGGGAAGTCAAGGACCCCGGTATTGTGGAAGTGCCAGCGAATGCCCCACTTAATCAAGCCCTCCTCGCGGCTGGAGGATTTAACAATCGGGCGCGTCAGGGTGAGGTAGAGCTGATTCGCCTGCAACCTAACGGTACGGTTGACAAACGTGAAGTCTCAGTAGATTTTACAGAGGGAATCAACGATCAAACCAATCCTCCCCTCCGTCCTAATGATGTGATTGTGGTTAATCGCTCTGGTATTGCCCGTTTCTCAGACACATTAGGCACGGTTTTAAGTCCCGTAGGGGGGATTTTCTCTTTGTTCAACTTCTTTAGAATCTTTCGCTAAAGGCAGTGGATGAAGTATGAAGTATGAAGGCTGAAGGATGAAATTAATGATAGGGAGCGGGGGTGATGAGGGGATGAGGAGATGTGGTGATGAGGGGATGAGGGAATGGGTAGAACCTCTAACCCCTCATCGTTCATACTTCATCCTAGCCTTGGCTACGCCACGCTGCGCGAACAGCAACGGCTTCGCCGAACATACTTTCTTTCCGACTCACCGACTCCTTTCATCCTTCATACTTCACACTTCATCCTTATAAAGGCTTTCCTTAAATCAAATCAATCAGGCTAGGGGGAAAGATGGAATCGGGCAACAATCAAGGATCGTTATCGTCGAATGGAAACGGCAAAAATGGCAACCCGGTGCCGTCATTGCCTCTTATGTACCAAAATCAGTTTTCCGACACGGCTGATGAGTTAAATTTGCGGCAACTAGTTGTTGTGGCGCGGCGTCGGGCGCTAGTGATTGCAGGGGTAGCGATCGCCGTTACCTCCGCTGTGGCTTTTTGGACGTTCAATCGTACCCCGCAGTACGCAAGCAAGTTTCAGCTCTTAGTCGAGCCAGTAGCAGGGGAAAGTAAGCTAGACCAACTGACCTCTGGAGTTCCTGGTGTTAATCCAGAACGGCAAGGCTCCAGTTTAGATTACGAGACGCAAGTTCAGGTTTTACGCAGTTCTAACCTGATGTTGCCGATTATTGAGGAGCTTCAGACTCGCTACCCTAACATCACCTACGATGAACTGATGAGTGGCAACGGTCTGACAATTACTCGACTGGGAGAAACCAAAATTCTCGAAGTTAGTTATCGCAATCCTGACCCTAAAAAAGTTCAATTTGTTTTACACGAAGTGGCAAAAGGGTACTTGCGATATTCACTTCGCGAGCGTCAGCTCAATGTCAATCAAGGATTGAAGTTTGTTGAAGCTCAACTCCCCACCCTACGAACCCGTGTAGACAAACTCCAAGGAGACTTGCAGGACTTTCGCCAACGGTATAATCTCCTCGACCCTGAAAACCAAGCAACCGAGTTATCGCAGCGGGTCAGTACCATTGATCAGCAACGATTAGCCACTCAGGTGGAACTGCAAGAAACCCAAACTCTTTACACCACAATTTCCCGCCAACTCAATCTATCCCCCAACCAAGCGATCGCGACAGCCGCCTTAAGTGAAGCCCCGCGCTACCAAAGCTTGCTCAACCAGTTACAAGAAGTCGAAGCCAAAATTGCCATTGAGTTAGCTCGCTTCACCGAAGAAAGCCCTAGCGTCGAAGCACTGCGGGAACAACAGCGAAATTTGCTGCCACTGCTCCAACAAGAAGCCCAGAATGCCTTAGGACAGAATTTGTCTACCGCTGGTGTCTCAACGACTTCTCCTAGTTCAATTCGCTTGCAGTTGACTCAGGAATTAGTGAATTCAGCTAATCAGCTAAAAGTTTTACAAGTACGTCAAAATGCGATCGCCACCGCTCAAAGTGGTCTGGAGCAACAAGTTAAATTTATGCCCGTCATTGCCCGCCGCTACACCGATTTGCAGCGGGAACTTGGCGTCGCCACCGAGAGTTTGAACCGCTTTCTCGGTGTTCAAGAAACCTTGGAAATCGAAGCGGCGCAAAAGGCACTACCCTGGCAACTGCTCCTCAAACCCCAAGAACCCAAATTCCCCGTCTCACCAAACACTCAGCGCAATCTTACTCTCGGCGCGATCGCAGGCTTATTACTCGGTATGGGTGCGGCTTTACTAATTGAGCGACTAGACAACGTTTTCCACTCCCCCGACGAACTCAAAGACACTACAAAACTTCCCCTATTAGGCATTATCCCCTACCACAAAAAACTGCGTCAGATGACATCGTTAACTAGCATTGCCGGGTTAATGTCCAAAACGGGCAATGTTGCTGATAATCCTGCCCCCCGTGGTAACCGCCGTCAACTGCAATGGTACAACGCCTCTCCCTTCCTGGAAGCCTTCCGCTCTCTGCATACTAATATCCGGTTCTTAGGCAGCGATACCCCAGTTCACTCCTTGGTGATCAGTTCCGCCACCCCCGCCGATGGTAAATCGACTACGGCTGTCCACTTGGCACAAGCCGCCGCCGCCATGGGACAACGGGTGTTACTAGTTGATGCCGATTTGCGACGTCCGCAAGTTCATCACATTTTGGAGTTGGAAAACCACCAAGGTCTGAGCAATGTCATTGCCACAGGAGTTCCCGCCAAACAAGCCATCCAGCGCTTACCCATGTGGGATCATCTCTACGTACTCACGGCGGGACAACTGCCTCCTGACCCCACGCGGCTGCTCTGCTCCAAGAAGATGGGCTATCTGATGGAGCAGTTCCACGCTGTCTTTGACCTGGTGATTTATGACACCCCACCCCTCCTCGGCTTGGCAGACAGCCGACTCTTGGCAGCACACAGCGATGGCGTTGTTGTGGTCGTAGGACTCGGTCGAACCGACCGTTCAGCGATCATGCAAGCTTTAGATGGGTTAAAACTTTCTAGCGCCACAGTTTTAGGTGTAGTCGCCAACGGTGTCAAAAATCACATCACTACCTCCTCCTACTACCATCAACGGTATTACGCTCAAGAGTCAGAAGTAGAAAAGGCAAAACAACTGTTGCAAAAACGCATGGGCTAATTTGATTGCAAATTAATTAGCACTTCAGATCCCCGACTTCTTAGAGAAGTCGGGGATCTCCTACAACTTCCTCTGCCCAAATATCTAACCCCTCATCCCCAACCATAGAAGGGGGAAAGAGAGCAATAGAGGGTTCTTAAAGTCTCTCTTCCGTGGGAGACAGATTTAGAGTGAGGACGAAAGACTTTTGTCAGTCAACCCGCTTCATATTTCATACTTCATACTTCATCCTTCATCCTTCATCCTTCAAAGTCTCTCTTCCGCTCTGGGAGACAGATTTAGAGTGAGGACAAAAAACTTTTGTCAATCAACCCGCGTCATACTTCATACTTCATCCTTTATCCTTCATCCTTCTCCCCATCCCTGTTTTGAGACTAAATCAATACAAAGTTGATTGACGGCTTCTCTATCTACACTTTTGGGTAACTTAGAAGCAACATAAGCGCTATCAAGTTCTTTGTAGAGATTATTGGCGATCGCCATTACCTCTTCATAGCTATATTCCCCCCTTTTAATCGCCAACAACTCCTCCGCATCACCCGCTTCTCGTCGGTCAACCATTAGAGTTTGAGTCTCTAAAATCTCAATCCCCGTTCTCAATAAACGGATGGCTTGCATCGCAAATTTGCAATCGTAGCCAACCTTAGCTTCCATTGCTGCTCTCGCCGGATTGCGATTTTCCTTCCATTGCTGATAGTTTTTATACTCCCGAACAGCATTGTGATATTGCTGATTTTTTTGTAGCAATTTGATGAAATCCTTGGAGCTACTTGTCAGTTCCCTGGTATATTCTAATGTATCTTCTGGCAACGGATATTGTTTTAAAACTCCTTTGAAATCAATTTTTGCCGTCAGTAACTCATACAATTCTTGGGATTCTTCCAGAAACTGAATCCGGTTTTGAACTAACAGGTACAGGTAGCTCAAAAAAGCATGAAGCTCGCTCACACTCAGCAATTGCTTGGGCATTAAACCAAAATCTTCCGATTGTGGTTTCTTCTGCGGTGGGTCAAGTAACCAGTGGCGATGAGACTCCAGTTTTTTGATTTGAGCATAACCGTATCCCGCATAAGTATGCTTCACCTTTTTCGAGAGAAACATCTGCTTATGCTGCCTCAAAATACTACCCACTTCAGTTAGGTGAATGTAGTCTTTAAACCAGAGCAGTTCCAGAATATTTGGGTTGTTATTAGCTGAAAGTTCCAGAAACTTTTTCAACTCATAAATACAGGTATCTTTAGATAAATAGGAAAAATTTCCCGGTTCTTCTGTCCATCCCCGGTCTTTTTGTTCAATCTGACTAAATCCCAAGTAATAAGGCTTGGTAGCAATAAAAACACCGCGATAGTCGTAGTCAGAGGTGGCTGTGGCTAGCCTGTAGCCCCTGGAACCTGTCAAGGCGATGAGGATAGTTCTGGCTTCTACTTCAAGGCGGTTCATGGCTATCAAATCCCTACAATTTGCAACTTCTATCGGGCAGCGCCAGAAGTTGCTGAGTATCAAAAACTGTTTGTGTTACACGTGTAACACAAATTGATTATACCTAGATAGCATTGCTTGTGCCAAGTATTAAGTTATGAGGAAATCTGCCAAAATAAATTCCGATCCGTCAATCACTCATTACTTACTTGCACCACTTTCAGGGTTTGCAAACTGGGATCGCTAGAGCCTGTAATGCTGCCCCCAAGGTCGATAATTTGCTGCAAGTACTCTAAAGCCGCTGGGGTAATCAGTTCCCCTGGCATTAGGGCAGGGATTCCTGGTGGGTAAGGACAAATAGTTTCAGCGCTGATGCGATCGCTCGCTTGTTCGATGGGTAGGGTTTCGGTGGCGGCAAAAAATGCCTTACGGGGAGAAAGCGGCGGACAAAGGAGGAAGGATGCGGGATGAACGTATAGTAGTTCTGTCTTCCACTTGCGGAAGACCTCCTGCCAACCTGTTTGTACCACTGTTCCCCAATATTTTTCACTTAAATGGGTAAAGGCTTGAACAAGCTGGTCGATATCGGCGCTGGTATTGCCAAGGCTAATAATAAAGGTCAAATGGCGCAGCGAGGGCAACTCGGCAGTGACACCCAGTTGATGGTTGAGAATTTCATCGGCTTCAAACCCATTTAGCCCTAAGTTACTCACCGTTACAGTTAACCTTGTGCGGTCGAGGGCAACAAAACCGGAGGTTTTGACCGCATTTAGCACCGATAAACCGGGGATTTGGCTGATTTTGGCTCTAGCATCATCAGCCAAATGTAGTGTTCTTGCCATCAGCTGATCACCGTAGAGTGCCATTTGCTGACGTGCAGCATCCAAGGACGCCAAAAGCAAGTAACTGGGACTGGTAGTCTGCACGAGTTGCAAGGCTTTACTGAGGCGATCGCGATCGATTAAGTCTCCCTGAACGTGCAGCATCGAAGCTTGCGTCATTGCCCCTAATACCTTATGACTCGATTGCACGCTCAAATCTGCCCCAACAGACAAAGCGGAGGGGGGTAAATCGGGGTGAAAGGCAAAGTGGGGCCCGTGAGCTTCGTCTACGAGGAGGGGGATATCGTATTGATGGACAAGTTGCGCGATCGCCTCAATATTCCCGCAGACGCCGTAGTAGGTTGGGTAAAGCATCATCACTGCTTTCGCATCCGGATGCTGGGAGAGGGCAGCCGCGACAGTACCAGGGGTAATGCTGTGGGCAATATCCAGCCCTGGATCGTATTCTGGGTTGATAAAAACGGGTAGCGCACCGGAAAGAATCAGTCCCGCGATCGCTGATTGATGAATGTTACGCGGCAGAATGATTTTGTCCCCCGTGCCGCAGGTTGCCAGAATTGCCGCCATGATTCCACAAGTGGAGCCGTTGACTAAAAACCAGGTTTGTTCCGCCCCAAACGCCTCTGCTGCTAATTGCTGCGCCTCCTTAATTACTCCTAGGGGCGCAAACAAGTTATCTAACTCTGGCAATTCCGGCAAATCCGCTGGAAACACCGATGTCCCTAGCAATTGGGCTAACGGCTGGTGAATTCCCTGTCCTCGCTTGTGTCCTGGAGCATAAAACGGTGCGTGAGACTTACGTGCCAAGGTCTGCAACGCCTCTAACAGCGGTGCTTGCGACTGAGAAAAATCTGAAGAAGATGGCATACGGCAACTACCGATTGTTAAGTTGATCGCTTCTCGCTAGTTAGGGAAATGCATCTGAACCTTTGAAAATAGGGGCTAGAGAAAGAATTCTATATCCTTTGATGGCAATGACGCCATCATGGCTGTTTTAGATTCAAACAGACCAGAGAGAAACAAGTTTTTCCGAAAAATTTCTGGGCGGCACACAGGGGGCATCTGTTAGAGTAGTTAACCTGTGTGCTGTTGAGCCAGCACCGGATATCTATCTCAGAGTAGACCAATCAAGGGTGTAACTAATTGGAGATGTGAGAAGTCGAGATTTTTCCTTACTGTAAGAGGGTCACGTCACCCAATGAGATGATGATTATTAGCCCAACTCCTCAACCCAACCCTCCGGAAATTCCCTCGACTGAACCAAATCCCTTACCCTCACCCAATCCGCAACCAACTCCCTCCCCCTCCCCCGAACCTGTACCCAGTCCCGTTCCTCAGCCCATACCAACACCCATTCCCCAACCTGCCGTACCCGCTCCCGTTCCCCAACCTGCCGTACCCGATTCCTCAACCGATTCCCGAACCTCAGTAAAATAGTTAAATTTCTCTTCTCCAACTGACCCTACACGCTACAAATTGCTATGTTAAGAGCCGGAATTGTCGGACTGCCTAATGTTGGCAAATCTACATTATTTAATGCCCTAGTTGCCAATGCTAAAGCGGACGCTGCCAACTTTCCCTTCTGTACGATCGAACCGAATGTTGGTGTTGTGGCGGTGCCGGATGAGCGCCTAGATGTTCTGGCAAAAATTTCCAGCTCTGACCAAATTGTGCCAACTCGCGTTGAGTTTGTTGATATTGCGGGTTTAGTGAAGGGGGCTAGCAAGGGAGAAGGGCTGGGAAACCAGTTTCTTGCCAATATCCGGGAAGTGGATGCGATCGTTCATGTCGTGCGCTGCTTTGAAAATGAGGACATCATCCACGTTTCCGGTTCCATCGATCCGGTGCGCGACATTGAAGTAATTAACTTAGAACTAGCTTTAGCTGATTTAGCGCAAGTTGATCGGCGGATTGATCGTGTTCGCAAGCAAGCGCGTTCCAGTAAAGAAGCTCAAGTAGAACTGGAAATCTTGGAGAAGTTAATCGTTGATCTTAATGAAGGTAAACCCGTGCGGCAAATGGGTTTTACTGAAGAGGAAATGAACGCGATCGCTACTTTAGGATTACTCACCAGTAAGCCCATTATCTACGCCACCAACGTTTCAGAAGATGACTTAGCGACGGGTAATCAATGGGTAGAGCAAGTTAAGCAAATTGCTGCCCAAGAAAATGCCCAAGTTGTCGTGGTTTCCGCTCAAGTCGAAGCAGAACTGATCGAATTACCCCAAGCAGAACGCGGCGAATTTCTGGAATCTTTGGGGGTTGAAGAAGGCGGCTTAAAATCTTTAATCCGCGCTACTTACGAACTCTTGGGCTTACGTACCTACTTCACCACAGGGCCCAAAGAAACCCGCGCCTGGACAATCCAATCGGGAATGGTCGCTCCTCAAGCCGCAGGGGTAATTCATACTGACTTTGAGCGCGGATTCATTCGCGCCGAAACCGTTGCTTACAAAGACCTCGTCGCCACAGGTGCAATGAATGCGGCGAAGGAAAAAGGTTTAGTACGCAGTGAAGGGAAGGAGTACGTCGTCCAAGAAGGGGATGTGATGCTCTTCCGGTTTAATGTGTAACCTATAGAATTTAGTTGTCTTCTTTTGGTAGCCTCCCGCCCTTTAGTCGCAAGACGCGAGTGCGGGATTTTTGTATCTGGCAAGAAAAGTTAAGTACCAGCGATAGACAAAGCGATCGCCTCCTGTTAGTCTGGGCAATTTTCATCCCCCAAACAGAAACACAGGTTGAGCGTCCTCATCTGGCACAGGGGTATTGTATTTTAGTACCCATGCCACAATTGAGGCGACTATTTACTCCTTCGAGAACGAGCCGAAGGCGATCGCAAACAATAAAGATAAAACAGCATCTCATCTTAATCAAGCTCGTCACTATACTGCTGTGCTGTTTGCTGAACTAGTTCTAAAGGTAAATCCAACGACTGGGCAATGATCTCTAAAGTCAAACCCAACCGGAGCATTCGTGGTATGGCTTCTAACTTACCTTCCTGCTTACCTTCCTGTTTACCTTCCTGCTTACCTTCCTCTAAAGCTTCCTGATATACCCGCGTTTGTTTTAACTCACTTAGATTCAACATCGCTTCAATCTCCTCGCGGCTTTTTTTCGGTAGTTTATAAACAATTATTGTCTCAATTAAATCGATCAGTTCGCGCTTGGTGGCTTCATCAGTAATCTGTTGTCTTGCTTGCTCAATTAAGCGCTTCGCCTGTTCAACCGCCGCCTCTTCCGACTCAATCACTAACTTGACAACACCTACTCCTAAGGAGTTCTCCGCCGCGTCCCCTAGCTCATTCAAATAAATGCGTCTGACTCGATTTAGTGCCAAAATTTCACTAAATTGTAGCGACTGGTTTCTTTCTACATCACGATGCGGGTAGATGACGACAACGCGCCAAGGCGATCGCGGTTTGTATTGCCTCAAGTAGAGGAAAAGTTCGCCAAATAAGCGGTAGTACAAATCCTCGTCGGGTTGAAACTGCACTTCAACCACATAAAACGGTTTTTCTACGTCGTTGGTAGTGGGTAAAAATAAACCATCCAAGCGGAAGGCAAGTTGCTTAACTTCACGGGAAGTGAATTCGTAAGCATTTGCTTCTGCTAGAGGTTGGTTAATCAGTTCAAAGAAGATACCGGGAAACGACTGAAACAGACTATAAAAAATGGTGTCGGTTTTCACACTGTCAATCCTGCTGCTCAGCAAGCTTGATAAAGTACTGACAATCAAAATCCTGTGCAGCGGTGCTATCCGCTTTGAGCGGAATCGTCCCTCAACTGCCAAGCAATGCCCAACCAGCGAAGGTTGAGAGAAGCTAGTAATCTTGTTAAAGTTAAGTTATATGAAAAATTCTCTCAGAATCTTGGTACAAGTTGGACTAGCGATCGCGTTCAATCTTGATGAAACCTAAAACTGCCCAGAAAAGTTAAAGCAAGTTGCAGCTCTAATCCTCATCCTCCCGACAGTACTGTACTGAAGACTTATATAAATCCAAAAATCCTTAACACAAAATCCCCAATGCCACAGAAAATCCTCTATGTTCGCCTTCCCTGCAACCCAATCTTTCCAATCGGTGTCGTTTACCTAGCCGATCACGTCCACAAGCTGTTTCCAGAAGTAGAACAGCGCATCTTTGACCTGGGTGCAGTACCACCGTTAGATTTCAAGCAAGCATTAGATGAATGTATAGATGAATTTCAGCCAACGCTACTGGTATTTTCCTGGCGAGATATTCAAATCTATGCTCCAGTAGGTGGCAGAGGCGGCAACCCCCTGCAAAATGCCTTTGAATTTTACTACGCTACCCATCCCTTCATAAAACTGCGGGGAGCCTTGGGTGGACTACGTTTGGCTGCATCCTACTACACCGAACTCTGGCGCAATTTGGGATTAATCAAGCGGGGGTTAAAACGCGCCCAACGCTACCACAGCGATGCTCGTGCAGTTATTGGTGGCGGTGCAGTTAGCGTATTTTATGAGCAATTGGGAAATAAGGTACCCAAAGGCACGATTGTTTCTGTGGGTGAAGGCGAAACCCTGCTAGAGAAAATTCTGCGTGGGGAAGATCTCAGCAGCGATCGCTGTTACATTGCGGGAGACAGCCAGCCGCGCGATCGCTTAATCCACGAATGGCCCACCCCCATTGAAAAAACCGCCTGCAACTACGACTACATCAGTAGCATCTGGTCAGAATTTCAATACTACCTACAAGACCAAGACTTTTATATCGGCGTACAAACAAAACGCGGCTGTCCCCACAACTGCTGCTACTGCATCTACACCGTTGTCGAAGGTAAACAAGTCCGCATCAACCCCGCTGATGAAGTCGTTGCCGAAATGCGCCAACTCTATGATCGGGGCATTCGCAACTTCTGGTTCACCGATGCTCAGTTTATCCCAGCGCGGAAATACATGGATGATGCGATAGAACTGTTGCAAAAAATTGTTGACTCCGGCATGACAGATATCCATTGGGCTGCCTACATCCGGGCAGATAACCTCACCCCGCAGTTGTGCGAGTTGATGGTGAAAACCGGAATGAACTACTTTGAAATCGGCATCACCAGCGGCTCTCAAGAACTGGTAAGGAAGATGCGGATGGGGTACAACCTGCGAACCGTTCTGGAAAACTGTCGTGACCTCAAAGCCGCAGGCTTCAACGATTTAGTCTCTGTCAACTACTCCTTTAACGTGATTGACGAACGCCCCGAAACGATTCGCCAAACCCTTGCCTATCACCGGGAATTAGAGCGGATTTTTGGTGCCGACAAAGTAGAACCCGCCATCTTCTTCATCGGCTTACAACCACATACTCACTTAGAAGAGTATGCCTTTAAAAATGACATGCTCAAACCCGGTTACGACCCCATGAGTTTGATGCCTTGGACAGCGAAGAAATTACTTTGGAACCCAGAACCGCTTGGCTCCTTCTTTGGGGAAGTTTGTCTCCAGGCGTGGCGGCAAAATCCCAACGACTTTGGACGAGAAGTGATGCAGATTCTTGAAGAACGCCTCGGTTGTGCCGACTTAGAAGAAGCCCTAAGTGCCCCCGTTGAACCCAAAGAGAAAAAACAGCTAACAGCCGTAGGGCGCTAATCTTTAAACATCTCTAACTCCCTGCTCAACGTCCTGCTCCCACCTGAAATCTCATCGGCGTTTATCTGCGGTTAAAAATACTTTCAACCTATCTTTTTGGGATAGACGCCTAATATTCATCCTCATTAGTCAATTAGAAACAATGCTAGAAGGTTCGATTCTCCAACAACTAGAAGCCGCTCATCAAGATAGTAAACGACCCCTGAACTTTGGGGTGTATTACAAGAACACTCTAGTTGCCTTGTGTCACGCCTTGGAAGACTTCATTTTGAAGTCGAACAGTTCGCCCTTAATGATTGCAGCCTTTCAGCGGGGCAAGTGGTACCTTGAGGAGGCGGATCGGTACGGAGAAATTGCCGAGAAAACCACTCATGTGGCGATTATGGCAGCAGCGGAGTCAGGCTTTGCCGAGCATCCCACGAGCCAACGGGAGAACGTGGATCTGGTGAGCTTAGATCCAGTTGATCCCGTTGCTCAAGAGTGGCACTTGATCGTTTTTTCACCGACCTACACCGCGATGGTGTTGTGTCAGGAATTATCAGACGGCGACTACGGTATGGCTGGAGTACCGAGTGAGGATATTAAGCGCAAGTTCTATGGCTTCTGGACGTTTGAGCCGGATTTGGTGCAGGAGACAGTGGAAATAGCGATCGCTCATATCGGTCGTTATAACCCAGAGTTGCAGCAGAGTTTAACGGCTCAGATGCAGCAGCTGACGGCAAAGGTTGGCACTGAACCCCGCGATGATTTGGGTGTAGTTGTTCATCAGGTGGTGGATTATCTGCAAAACAGTGAGCAGATTTTAGCTGAGCCTCATGGTACTAAGGCAGAAGCCTCTGCCATCTACGAGCAGGCATTGGGTGACAATTTGGTATCCAATGAAATCCAGGCATTTCTGCGGATGGCGCAGCTGATGGATCAAGCTAATACGGACAATTCGCTCTCCACAGCGGAAGTAGCGACAATGGCAGAAACAATGGGGCAGCTTTTGGATTTACCCGCTTGGCAATTAAAGCGGTTGCGCCTCGCGGCTTTAATACACGCTTTAGTGCCATCAATGCGTTCAGAAATCCCCTCGGAGTCTGAAGAATCAACCGAGGAGATGGCACCGTGTTGCCAACTGCTACCTAGTGTGCAGGCACTGCGAGCTATGCCCCAGATGACGGCGATCGCGCAAATCATCACCCACCAAACCGAGTGGTGGGATGGTAGCGGCACTCCCGGTGCTTTAGCCTATGATGCGATTCCTTTGGAGTCGAGAATCCTGGCTCTGGTGGCAGACTTTCAGCGACGCGTTAACCAGATTCGTAAAGCTGAACAATCTCTCAGCCGAGAGGAAGCCCTATCCCAATCCCTAGCCGAGTGTCAATCTCAATCTGGTCAAGCCTTTGACCCCAAATTAGTCGATACCTTGGCTCTGATGGTGATGGGGATGCAGCAGGGAATGGACTTGCAAACTAATCAACCTAAAATTGCCGCAGGGATGTGGCTGCTTGACTCCCATCCCCACGAAAAGGCGCAACTGAACGCCGTAACAAAAAAGACTTGAAAGCTATCAAGGATGAAAATTAACTAAAAAAAGCTGAAACACACTAAGGACGACTGATGAAAATTGAAGCAATTCGAGCGGGGCAACTCAAGCAACTTCCCGGAGCAGATTTAGAAGATGAAGACCTTTCTGGCTGCCAGTTAGAGGGCATTAATCTCGCTGGGGCAACATTAATCGGCACCAACTTTTCTGGTGGCAATCTCAATGGGGCAAAATTAGATGGGGCAAACTTGGTTGGGGCAAGACTCACCGCTACTGATTTGCGAGCGCACTTGTTGGGAGCCAACTTGATGCAAGCGGATTTGACTAGCGCCGACTTGCGCGGGAGCAACCTGCGAGGTGCAAATTTAATGGGGGCAAAGCTTTCTCAATCTTCCTTTTCTGGGGCGTTCTTAAGTGGCGCGAACTTAATGGGCGTCAACCTGCAAGGCGTTGATCTCCGGGGTGCCGAACTGCGGGGTGCCAATCTCAACAAGGCGAATCTCAAAGGTGCCAATTTGTCTGAAGCTGACTTACGTGGCGCAAGTTTGACTGAAGCCAACCTTGAGGAAGCCGATTTGCGCGGGGCGAACCTGGCGGGAGCTAATCTCATCGGGGCAAATCTGCTATGTGCAGAGTTAGACAACGCTAACTTGAGCGGGGTGGACTTCGATCGAGCCTGTTTGGTGGGGACAAGAGCTTCCAAAATGGTGTTTTAAGCCTTGCTCCTCAGTGTCAGTTCGGCATTGCACTAATTTAGTTGCGAGTTTGATTTGCCCGGATGATGCCTTTCAAACTGGTCTGGAGCCTGAGACTGACTCGCTAGAGTTACTTGAGGTGAAGATGAAGCGCGATCGCACTTTAACTTCACCCCACCCAAAAATCTATCTCCCAAACTTCTGCCGGATGCGAGCCACAAAGATATCCACTTCTGGCAAATTCATCCGCGTAGCCAATAGGGCAAATACTCCCAAACCGACTAATCCCGCTACACTCAACTGCAACAACTGCGATAGTAAGCCACTGCTGCCAAAGGTTCGTTGTAATCCCCAACTGACGCCCCAACTGGCAATCCCTGCTAGGAAGCTACTACCTGTCAGCGCCAGAATTGGCAAACTCCACTCCCGCCAGGGTAAGCCATTCAGTTTGCGGTTCAGCAGCCACATCAGCACCAGCATGGAGAAAAGATTGACGCCTACGGTTGCCATCACTAAACCCGGTGCGCCAAACGGTCTGACAAACAGATAAGCAAGCAAGGCATTGAGAAAGATGCTAACGGCGCTAACCCGAAACGGCGTCTCGCCATCTCCCAAGGCATAAAACACCCGCACGATCACATCACGCCCCAGGTAAACAAACATCCCAAACCCGTACACAACTAGGATGGAAGCGACTAACTGAGAGGCTTCGCGGTCGAAAGCGTAACGTTCGTAAATCACCCGGACTATCGGTACAGCTAGGGTAATCATCAACGCCCCTAAGGGCAGCATGGTGAGGGCGGTGAGGAGCAGCCCTTGGCGAATCCGTTGCTTGAGTTCCACCCAATTTTCTGGTGCGGCAAGTCGGGAAAAAATCGGCAGCATTGGCACCAAAATCACATTGGAAATGATGCCGAGGGGCGTTTGTACCAGCAAGCCTGCATAGGTAAGGGCAGCGGCAGCTTGAGGGATGTAAGACGCGAAAAATAAAATGACGTAGAGGTTAATATGAGCCATGCCGGAGGAAAAGGTCGCCGGGCCCATAATTTTGATGACTTCTTTAACTCCTGGTTGCTTGAAATCAAATCGCAGCCGCAATGTTCCCATTCCTGCTTTCCACTGGGCGGGAACTTGCACCAACCACTGCAAGACAGCCCCCGCTAGGGTTCCCCAAGCCAGAACCAGACCACCAATCAGGGCATATTGAGGGGTTGTAACTTTGTCTCCCAATTGCAGCGTCAGGAAGACGAGTCCGATAATGACGGTGACGCTGGAAAATAAGGGGCTAATGGAAGGAAGCCAATAAAGTTCGGCGGCGTTGAGGCTGCCAAAGCCAATACCGATCAGCCCTGCCATGACTGCCATCGGAGCCATAATCTGTAACTGGGGAATGGCGATCGCACGAACTTCTGCATCTAATCCCGGTGCTACGATATCGATTAAGGTGCCAGCAAATAAAATCAAACCGATACAAACCAGCAGCAGGATTCCTCCCACCATTGTTGTAATCGTTTCCACCAACGGCGCAGCTTCGGATTTATCGCGCTTGGCAAGGACGCTGACAATGGCGCTGTGAAACGGGCCATTGATGCCACCTAGCAGAACCAACAAAAAGCCAGGAATCACATAGGCGTAGTTGTAAGCATCAGCAACGATTCCTACCCCAAAGGCAGCGGCGATCGCCTGTTGGCGAACTAACCCAAACACCTTACTAATCAGGGTGGCAACTGCCACAATCCCAGCAATTCCTGCTAGAGAACGAGCGGGTTTCTGCATTTTGGTCACAAACGGTTTACACTCCCCAGCATTAACTCATAACATTAGACGCGAATTTTGAACTATAGCAGGAATACTTTAGCGATTCAGCATTGAACCGCCGATCATCAGCACTGTTTTGGGGAAATGTGCAACAGGGTAATCGGTAGGTTTTAAGGCATTGCTCAAATCAGGCGATCGCACAAACGAAAAAGTGAGAAATTCTCACGTTCAAGCTTTATAGTAAAAATACGAGAAATCCTCACGTTTAAAGTGCAAGAGGAGTCAAAGCATGTCGAAACAGATCGTCATTGTTGGAGCCGGGCCCGGTGGTTTAGCAACAGCGATGCGACTCGCAAGCCAGGGATACCAAGTCCAAATCTTTGAGGCGGCTGACAGAGTTGGCGGACGAATGCGGGGCTTTGAAGAGGGGTCTTATGCCTTCGATACGGGCCCAACCATTCTTCAGGTTCCCCGCGTATATGAGGAATTATTCACCGAGTCGGGACTGAAGCTATCCGACTATATCCATTTCAAGCAACTCGATCCGAATACACGGCTTCACTTCTGGGATGGTAGCCAGCTTGACTTGACCTCCAATTTGGATGCGTTTAAAGCCCAGCTAGCGTCGATGCGTGCAGATTTACCGGAGGCATTTGACCATTGGTATGCAGAGCATGTGCGGAAGAACCTGCTGGGGTATAAGCCTTATTTAGGTACGCCAGTCCGTCCAATACTTGGGTATCTGCGTCCCGATGAAATTGCCGCTGCTTTGTCCTTTCGCCCCTGGGAAAGCCTCTATCAACATTTTTGGCGGTTTTTCAAGGATGAGCGGTTGGTTTACGCCCTCAGCTATTCATCGAAATACTTAGGAATGCATCCCACCCTTTGCTCTAGCATTTTTAGCCTGATTCCGTTTCTAGAATTTGCTGACGGCGTTTGGCATCCAGAGGGAGGATTCCGCGCCCTCGCCCAATCTATGGCTCAAGCAGCAAGGGATTTGGGGGTACAAATTCACTTGAATTGTCCGGTGAAGCAAGTTTGGATTGAGCAGAATTGCGCTCGTGGGGTGGAATTAGCGACCAGCGATCGCATTCCTGCGGATGCAGTCGTCGTGAATGCAGATTTTGGCTATGGTATCCGACACTTGGTGCCAGAGTCAGCTCGCGGTCGCTATAGCGATCGCAAACTCAATCGCCTGCAGTTTTCCTGCTCAACGTTTATGCTCTATCTAGGCATTAATCGTCGCTACGAAAATTTACCCCACCATCAACTTTATCTGTCCGATCGCATTCGCAGTCGAGAACGCCCTTGGGTAGACGATTCCGCTTTGGACGAAAAAGATCCGCCCTTTTACGTCTGCAATCCAACGATCGTAGACCCTAGTAATGCACCTGCTGGACATAGCACGCTGTTTGTGTTGGTGCCAATTCCGAATACGTCTCATAACGTTGACTGGGTAACGTCGCAGCAGGCATACCGCGACTTGATTATTCAACGGATGTCTCTGCTAGGCTACGACAACCTAGAGCAGCATATTGTGACGGAAACTTGTTACACGGCTCCCACTTGGCGCGATGATTATCGAGTCCATTTAGGTGCTGTTTTTAATCTCACCCATAGCTGGAATCAGCTTGGGCCATTTCGCCCACCGATTCGATCGGATAGTCTCCGCCGACTGTATTGGATTGGTGGTGCCGTTCATCCGGGTAGCGGATTGTTAACCATTCTGGAAGCAGCACGCAGTGCTACTACATTCGTTAGGCAGGATTTGGATATGCCTTCCCTTGTAACCAAATCCGGTAATCAGTAGAGGCGCTTATAGTAGTTTTCAACTGGCTGCAATACAGGATTCTGTAGGGGCGCAAAGCAAGAGCGCTCCTACCCTTGTGGTACAGAAAGCGTGAAAATTGCTGTATAGACAAAGTGCTGAGTGGTAGGGGAACGGGAAGCCGCCTGCATTTTGATTTGCTGGGGGAGGATATCACCGCCAACCCAGCCAGCGAAGGATGGGAACTAGTAAATAATGACTGACCCCCAGCCAGAACGCGAAGGTGATGGCAAAAAGACAAAACAGAGCAATACTCGCTCCAAAACTTGGCCAGTTGGCGTAGGAGAGGATATTCATGAAGGGGTCAGGGGGCAAGAAATTTAAGGCAACTAAACCCGCCAGAACGCCACTAGTTCCCAAGGCAGTAACGAGGGCGTGAACTAGGTGATGGCTGGGCAAACCTAAACCGAGAGCCATCGGCATCGCAGCGATCGCAATTAATCCCACCCAACTTTCGGGAGGAGCATTGGGCGTCAATTGCCAAATTAAGCCGCTCAATCCGTAGCCAAAAATCCCCATTAATCCCGCAATTATCGGACGCCGACGCTGTTCAAAGCCTCCTGCTGCCGTTAGTCCGCCTGCGGTTCCTAATCCGGCGGCAACAAATAACAAAATTTCTGGGCCGATTGTTCCTTCTGCACCGGGAAACAGACGCAGTAGCTGTTGGGAGAGAATACTTGCCGTAGCGTTACCCACAACCGTCCAGTACGCCAGCACAAACCCTGCCACTGTACCGACAGCCGCACCAATCGCGCCGAGAATCATCTCCCAGGTCGTATCCAGACAAGCTTTAACCAGCCGAATTGTTGCCCGGATGAAGAACATCGAGGCATTGGTCATACCACCACCCACAACCGCGATCGCGCCGACTACTTCTGTAATACTTCTTTGAGCAACTTGGGCGATCGTATCTGTGAAAATGGGTTTTGGCTGGCTTATCTGCGTCTTCAATTGGGAAAAATTTGCCAGTCGCCCTTGCATCTCCCTTGCGGTTGCAGGTCGTTCTTGCACATCTAGACGCACCATATCATCCAGCAAATCCGCTAGATCTGGGCTGACGCGAAGGCAATGACGCCAGCGCAACTCCCCGGAAATTGGGTCTTCCAAATCCGGTGGATACTGTCCCGTCAGCAGGTGAATCAACGTTCGTCCTAGGGCGTAAAAGTCAGTCGCAGGCCCCACAACTCCCCCCACTACTTGTTCTGGGGGGCTGTAGCCAGAGGAAAATAAGCGAGTAGAACTGGCTTGCGCTCTAGATTGCGCCGAACCCATTTGTTTTGCCCCACCAAAGTCAATTAAGACTAACTGACCCCCCGGAATTTGTCCGGGAATAGCAGTGGATGCATCCTGGGGGAGGCGCAGCATCAAGTTAGACGGCTTAATGTCGCGATGGATAATCTGACGTTGATGCAATTCCTGCAAAATCTCAACGGCTTGACTGAGCCAGTTTCGCACTACCGTCTCAGAACAGCCTTGGGGATTTTTATCCAGAATATCCTGCAAGGTATGACCGTTGATTTTCTCCATCACCAGACAGGGGATGATGCGAGGCGGATTCCCTAGGGTGATTTGAAAATAACCGTCTGGATCGCTGCTGGGGATGCCGGGATGCTTTAAGTTGCTCAACACCGCCGCTTCTTGCTCGAACAGTTGCAATGCCTTGGGAGAGGTTTCCACTAATACCTTTAGCACCCGCTCTGTTTGCGTCTGTAAGTCCCAAATACTGTAGAGGATGGCAAATCCCCCTGTCCCTAGTAGCTGCAGTGGCAAGTAGCGATCGTTCAACCGTAACAGGGAACCACAGCTATTGCAAAATTTGTTATCCCAACGCTGCGGATAGGGATGAGGACAATCAGGATTAATACAGTGAACGGCACTAGCAACAGACAAAGGTTACAACCGCTCTCAATAAGGGCGTGCGATTTGATTCTACACAAAGAAGATACGGCTGGCGAATTCCCAAAGAGGGGTAAGAGGTAGGAGTGAAGAGACAGGGTGAGAATTCTCTAAATTCTTGCTACACATAATCTTCTAGCTCCCCCTTAATAATCTACGCTGTACCCATCTCTTACTAGATGTGATGGACGAGAGACACCTGGGGATACGAGAGTCGCCGCCTTACCTTGAGCGAGACGCCACAAGCTGGATTTTCTTGCTAAACAGCGGGCTGAGCAAAATCATCAGCTTAATAGCTATTGGGGCGAAGATAAGGCTGAAGAACAGACAAATCCCTGCGGTGACGGCTGCTGCTACCTGGACGATTTCTTCTGAGGTATTAATACTGAGACAAGCAGCTACAGAGGCAAGAACCAGAGCGACTATGAAAGTTAGAAGCATCATTACAACCTCTTAACAAGACAAGATGTGGGTACGTTCCTTGGGGGGAAAAATCCCTACTTCCGTCTCTCCACTGCTTGAATACTGTCTATCAATGCTTTTACGAGTGGGGAGATGAACGAGTTACTTTACGTATTGTAATATACACTTTTTCTAATCAGGGTCAATCTCTCAGGGAAATTGTTTAGAAGCGATCGCATTTTAATTCCATAGTTAAACGCCGGAAATTGAGCTAAAACCAGGAAAACCGGCTCAAAGCAACAATTACCCTAGAGACTATTCTTCACGCACTCTTCACAATTTTGGAGGCTCAGTAGTGATGTTCCTCACATACCAGGCGTAGGTAGCATCACTAGAAAGCTGTAGCACGATCGCATTTTACTCAGGATGAGATCGCAGCGCGCTACCGTAAAATCACGGATATTTAGAAGTATCGAGTTCAGTCCTCAGTGCCATGTTTCTTCAACTTCAAATCCTCCCTGGTGCCATTTCTGAACTTTATGCTCAAGCCACGGCTTCAGGGTATCTAACCTTGGCTGACCGCTACGGGCTAATGGCAGCCGTATTAGAGATGGAAAGCCTGAATGAAGAAGAACATTGTGCTATTGACCGGATGCTGCGTGCTGTTCGCCAAGGAAAACTCACGGTAGTAGACAGGCTTTCAATAACCCGATAGAAGCGATCGCGCCAGAGCCGTTTTCTTGGGATATAGAGAAACCAATATTAGATATAGAGACAAGTATTTGTCCCTTTAACAAATTTTAAGTCTGAGCTATAGGTAGGGGCTTGCCCCATCATCATGCCCCTACTGTAATTTCTTAAGCAAACTGTTATCAGTTGAGTCAGGAGTTGTTTGTTGTTGGTAGTAGAAAAAGGCGATCGCCCCTTAACTCCCTCGACCTGCTAATGAGTAGATTATGGCTAACCATCCAACACTGAAAACCCTCCGGCTTAAACTTCGTCCTCTAACTGTCGCCGATGCCGATGTATTGTTTCCTGTGTTTAGTAATCCAGAAACAATGTGGTTCTTTGGGGAAGTTCACCGCAGCATTGACGAAACTAGAGGATTATTTGAGGCATTTATTCAAGGGGAGTACGCGGCAAATTCGCGCCAGTGGACAATCTGCCTGAAAGCAGGTCAAGTCATCGGCAGTTTATCAATCCACGGCGTAGAGGATGCGATCGCGCAAATGGGCTTCATCCTCCATGCCGATTATCAGGGTTATGGCTACGCCACTGAAGCTGTCCGGTCAGCCGTTGACTATGCCTTCACCGACTGGGGATTGCATCGGCTTTTCCTCAACATCGACCCCAACAACATCCCCTCCCAGCGAATCGCCCAAAAATTGGGCTTCACCCTCGAAGGGCATCTCCGCCAGAGTTTCTACCTTCGAGGGATCTATTTGGATGAGTTAGTTTACGGTCTGCTGGTGTCAGAGTGGACGCCTTCTGCCAAAGAGCCAACAACTGACAAGAGATCGTCCTTTGAGCTGATTTAATGCCATCACTGACGTTCCATTGTCCAGGCAATCGGAGGAACTGGATGGCAGGCGAGGGGTTTTTGCAGCGCGTTCGGCCCTGTTTCTGCATCCAAGGCATTGACTACCTGGTTGTAAAAATCATCTGCTTGCTGAAGCGAATCACCGATGCAGGTGACTCCCAGCTTGCCAAACTCCGAGAGCGCCCCCATCAAGTGGAACACGCTGCCTGTTTTGGTGCTGCTATCAAAATGCAGCCGATGCTGGGCAATGATATCCATCAAGTCGTGAGGCAACAGTCCCTGATAGCGGGGTTTTTGCAGGTTATCGGAGGCCATATAGTATTTCTCTTGACCCTGCTGGCTGTAAAACAACCCGGTTGAATAGTCATAACGACCGTTCGTTAGATAGTTGAGGGTCATAAAAGGATGGGTTGTGCCACCTTTACGTACGTTAATTTCAATTGCTTGTAAATCCCAGGCAGGAACCTTGCCCTCAGGCTGACGAACCGCAACAAAATCAACGGCGTAGCGCTCCATTGCACCTTTGGCGGCTAAGACTTTACCCACTCGCATTCCCAGGTCTTGCAGCCGGAGTCGGTAAGCGCTGTCAGAGGGAAAGCGGCAACCGAGGTAAATTTGTTGATCTGGCCCTCCCAAGATTTGATCGTGGGTGGAGAGAATTTCCACTTCTCCATTGGGCGCAATGTAGCCTTGAACACTAGGCGATCGCTTTTCTTCTCCTTCAATAAATCCTTCGACAATTGCCCCCAACTCAGGAATCCGGTTAGAGAAATTTGTCCAAGTTTCATCCTGCGACTGAAAACTCAGCTTTTCCATTTGCTCATCCAGTACAGCTACCCGTTGCGAGTGGGAGGCTGTCTCTGGTGCTACTGATTGGATGTTTCTCAAGTCCAAAATCGCATTCCCTTCTCCGGAAAAACCTTCATTGAGCTTGACAACCATCCGCTGCAAATGCGGCTGACGTTCCCACAACTCAGCAGCAGCTTCGGCTAAATCGTCAGTACTCCAGACAGATTCGTTACAGCCATCGGGATAAGGAACGCCACTTTCAGCAAAAATTTTCCGACTCCCGCTCTTAGTACCCCAGTGCAATAAATCCGGGTCTTGGGCAAGCAGAGGCAGCCCTAAGGCTACCGACAACTCTCGCTCTAAAGGCGTCGAGTTGTAACAAACCATGTAAGACTTGTTCGGGCGCAGGGCTTGGCGAATCCGCTCCATCAATCGTGGACGCTCTAAAATCTTTTGAGTCAGGGGCTTGAGAGAAGCGTCGTAGGTGGAAAGGAGCAGTAAGCGATCGCGAGCATGGGAAAAGGGAATCCCCGGCAGTAGTTGCAAGTAATAATCGATCACAATCGGCGACATCGGCTGTGCCGTGACGTAAACTAGCCGAGTGCGGGGGTTACGTAAGCGAATCAGAGAAAATAGCAGCCGCTCTTCGTAGTGCAAAAAGCCCGGAATCTTGATCAGTTCTCGCTGATCGACGCTGAAGGAGGGAACGACAAGAATGTCTTGGTCTTCCAAATCAGACAAATCGACTGTCGCCGTGGCGCGAACTTGTAACTGCTTCTGAAGTTCCCGAAACTGCTCTACTTGGTTAGAGGCAGAACTATCTAACGCTTGCATTACCCCAAACCCCTTAAATCATGCTGATAATAGCGATTTTAACGGCTACAGGGTGTGTAGGCGTCTATACAAGGATTTATTCTTAGATACAAAAAATGGAAAAGTGCGATCGCATCCGTTGTAGCCACGAATACAACAAATTAATGAATACACCTGATTGAGTATCAGGAAAGGCAAGACATAGTGCCTTGCCCTCAGCAAACTCTACCCGCAATTACGCAGGCTTATAAGCAACCCAGTACTTGCTCATAAAGTGATTTTCCGTCGAGATATTCTCAAACCCTGCTTTTTCCAGACGCTCTACCAAGTCATCGTTGATGTAGCTTCTGTAGTAAGGCTCGTGGAACATGGTGGGGAAATTTTCCATCATTGGCATCATTTCTGGCGAGTCAATCGCCTGAATCGAGTCACAGATGACAAAAACTCCTCCCGGTTGGGTGACGCGGAAGCATTGCTCAATCACACGCTGACGTACCGCTGGCGGCAACTCATGGAAGAGGAAAACACAAGTAATACCGTGGAAGTAGTTATCCAGGTACGGTAACTCCTCAGCATTTGCTTGTATGAGTTGCGGCAACTCACCCGGATTTTCCGATAGGAGTTGATTTGCCTTCCGCAGGTAAGCAGGGGATAAATCCGTCCCAAATAAAGAAGCCTCCGGCAACATTCCCCGAATAAACTTCAAGGTACGACCTGTTCCGCAAGCCGTATCCAGCACACGGATTTGGTGCGGTGGTACGGTGTCAAATGCCTTTAGTCCTTGCTTGAGGGGAGCTAGCACGCGCCGTCGCATGGCATCAGCAGAACCGTTGAAGAGAATTTCTACCTGCAAGTCATACAGGTTGGCAGACCAATCGCTAAGGTAGCCGTCTGTTTGATGGTGGAAGTTTTGCAGGTAGTAGCTGGGATATCCTGCCGTCGGAATGTCAGGTGAAAACTCCTGATGTCGCTTCTGGTTGGCACGTTCCCAAATGTTCGGCATATCGAGCCATATTGCGGGGTAGTACAAAAAGAAGTCTTCCCAAGGGTTATCAAAAAGCAAGCTGGAGGGATACACGCCCCGTTGTGAATCCTCCCAATCTGTTTCGATGATCTGATTGAGTCTTTGCTGAATCTTAAGCAAAAGCTTCGGGTCTACAGGTTTAGTCTTCAGCTCATTAACTGGGGGAGCAACCAGGTTTAGTAGCTGCGAACTGATTACCTTGTGGGCTAGACCAAAGTAGCTTTTGCCCTGCTGAAAGGACTGATAAGCCAGTTTGGTTATCGTTTCAGACATGGGAAATGCTTAGTGAATTTTAATAAGTTTTGTTGACTGTAAATAAGTGTAACGGAAAAAATGAGAACGCTTCCTCTGCTCAAAGTCTGATTATGCCTAAATAGCGGCTGAAGTTAGACTTAAAAAAACAGCCATCTCAGGTGATGGCTGGGTCAATACTGATGAACTAAGTAGTCAGAAGGGGAAAAGTCGATAAAGACGCAGGATAAAGGAGGAATTTCCGCATTTTTCCTTCTTCCTTTATCCTGGAGTCTTAATCGTTTCGTCCTAATCGGCGATCGCTATTAAACGTCGTAGTACAGAGCAAACTCATGAGGATGAGGACGCAGCTTCATGGGGTTAACTTCTTTATCGAGCTTGTACTCAATCCAGTTAGAAATGAAGTCTTCTGTAAAGACACCGGGATTGGTTAAGAAGGCATGGTCATTTTGCAGAGCGGCTAGTGCCAAATCTAGAGAACCTGGGGTAGAAGGAATCTTGCTCAGTTCCTCAGGGCTGAGGTCGTAGATATCGACATCTAAGGGTTCGCCGGGGTCAATTTCGTTCTTGATGCCATCAATCCCTGCACAGAGCATGGCTGCAAAGGCGAGGTAGGGGTTGCAGGTGGCATCAGGACAACGGAACTCTAAGCGCTTCGCCTTGGGATTCATGCCAGACAGAGGAATCCGGATGGAGGCAGAACGGTTACCTTGGGAGTAAGCCAGGTTTACTGGAGCTTCAAAGCCAGGAACCAAGCGTTTGTAGGAGTTAGTGCTGGGGTTGGTTAGAGCCAATAGTGCGGGAGCGTGCTTTAAGATACCACCGATGTAATGCAATGCCATCTTGCTCATGTTGGCATAGCCTCCTTCTTCCCAGAACAGAGGCTTCCCGTCTCTCCAGATGGATTGGTGGGTGTGCATCCCAGAACCGTTGTCATTAAACAGTGGCTTGGGCATGAAGGTAACGGTTTTGCCGTACTTCCTGGCAACGTTTTTGATGACATACTTATAGGTCATCAAGTAGTCAGCCGCTTCAATCAGACGAGCAAAGCGGAAACCGAGTTCATTTTGTCCACCTGTGGCGACTTCATGGTGGTGCTTCTCAATGGGTACGCCGCACTCTGCCATCGTCAGCAGCATTTCGGTACGCATGTCTTGCATCGTATCGGTGGGTGCAACGGGAAAGTAACCTTCTTTATAACGGGGTTTGTATCCCAGGTTACCGCCGGGTTCTTCTTTGCCGGAGTTCCAACGTCCCTCAACGGAGTCTACGTAGTAGTAGCCTGTGTTTTCTGTTTGGTCGAAGCGGACATCATCAAAGATAAAGAATTCTGCTTCTGGGCCAAAGAAGGCGGTGTCCCCCAGTCCTGTAGAGTTTAGAAATTCAATGGCTTTTGCCGCAATTGTACGGGGATCGCGGTCGTAGAATTCTCCGGTTCGCGGCTCTTTGATGCTGCAAATCATGCTCAGGGTTTTTTCTTGCATGAATGGATCGATCCAGGCTGTCTTGGGATCGGGCACCATTGCCATGTCAGATTCATTGATGGATTTCCAACCCCGAATACTGGAACCATCAAAAGGAACGCCCTCGTCAAAGGAATTTTCGTCGATTTGATCGAAGTAGAATGAGCAGTGCTGCCAGATTCCTGGCATGTCAATAAATTTGAGGTCAATTATTTTAATGTTCTCGTCTCGAATCATTTTCAAGACTTCTTGGGGGGTTTCTGGCATGAAAGACTCCTTTGGTCGGGGTGACTGGTGAAGGGAACTAAGTAATTTAAGATATTGCCCGGAAGTATAGGATTTGGTCAACAGTAGGCATAGCTACTGACGGGGAAATTGGAGCCTAAAAGGGTAGGGGGGCTGGTTAGATTTGCTCTGAGTAAGCGAAAAACTGCCACTTTTTACCTCATACCTCAATGCTTTGGCAAGGGCGTCAGCATCTTTAGCATCTAGAGGGGTCGTGAATGGGCGATTTTTTCTAGGGTAAGCCGCTAGGCGATCGCTATTTGTACACCCTGCTTGGTAAATTCCCACTTTCCTTGAAGCCTAAGTTCCTCTATACCTGACTCATCCTAAGGAGACGTTACCTGCACTTTTGTATACCAGGTTACAGAATCTCTCTGACCGCTTCTGTGGTTTGAAGAAAGGTTAAAAATTGTAGCAAAATTAATAAACCATGACCAAGCCGCTCATATTACCGATAGAATTGTATCAAAAGCTACATAATTTTCTAATTTATTATGAATTCTATTTTTGGCAATGAAACTCTTGAGGAGCAAGAAGCTAACCGATACCGCGCCGGACAGCGGGTGGAGTTAAAGTCTCGACCGGGTGTGGTGGCTGTGATCGCAGAATACGACCCGATGATGGTTCCTTCGATCTGGTTGGTGGGTGACCCTAAGCCGCGCTATCCCCACGAGTTGAACTTACTTGCCCAACCTATGATGATTTGTTGGTTAAATAATTTTCCAAAACGTGCTGGGGCTGGACATCCAGGGATCAAGTCACGCGATCGCATTGCCACAGCCTCCTGATAAAATGCCAGATTGATCTGTGTATTCAGGTAAAGTTGCTGCCGATTAACGCCTTTGCTGGTCAAGGCTATGCAATTATTTATAGATAGAGTTTTGCAAATTGTTGTTGGGAGAGCAGTTTAATGCGCGATGCAGTTACAACTCTCATAAGAAATTATGACGGCACTGGTCGTTATTTAGATCGTAATGCGATTGATTCATTAAAGTCTTACTTTGAAAGCGGAACAGAACGAGTAACGGCAGCTACTGCGATCAATGCCAATGCTGCGTCAATCGTCAAGCAGGCGGGTTCGCAGTTATTTGAAGAACTGCCAGAGTTGATTCGTCCGGGTGGCAACGCTTACACGACGCGTCGCTATTCTGCCTGTCTGCGGGATATGGATTATTACCTGCGCTATGCCAGCTACGCCCTCGTTGCTGGAGATAGCTATGTGCTGGATCAAAGAGTACTACAAGGATTGCGGGAAACCTACAATTCCTTGGGTGTACCCATTGCTCCCACTGTACGCGGTATCCAGATTATGAAGGATATCGTTAAGACAATGGCGGCAGAAATGGGCGTGAACGATACCTCGTTTATCGATCAGCCCTTTGACCACATGACTCGCGAGTTGAGTGAACAGGACGTTTAAGAAAGCTAACTTGCAGGCGTTAAGCCTAGGGTTAGATCGGTCAGCCTAATTTAGGTACGTTAGAATCAAAGGAGCGATCGCGCTTTTTCCAGGGCAGGGGAAAGAGAGCGATCGCTTTTTCGTTGGGTAGCTTCGCATCTTGCACTTCTATACCTACATAGACTTCTTGCAAAAATCTTCTAGACCCCTCCCCAACCCTCCCCTTAGTAAGGGGAGGGAGCCAGATTTTTCTTGCTTCCCCCCTTACCAAGAGGGGACTGATAGCGAAGCGGGACGCAGTCCGGGGAATCTGGCTTTGACTTTTGCAAAAGGTCTAATGTAGAGGCATAACATATTACATCTCTACACATCTGCGATTTAGGCTTTAGCCTGTGAGTGGGAGAGGTGCTACAACTGAGTGAGTTCTGGTATTGATGAGTGATGGAACCTGTAACATTGACAGCAGCAGCGATCGCTACCTTAGCATTCAATAAATCAGTTGAAACCGTAGCAGAGAAGCTGACTGAAGGGGGAATTGAGAACTTAGAACAGCTACGTCAAAATATTTGGCAAAAGCTCAGAGGTAAGCCAAAAGCTGAGGAAGCACTCACTAAACTTGAACAAGGCTCGAAGGCAGAGTTAGATCAGGTTGCGGCGTACTTGCAAATTGCAATGGATGAGGATGATGCGTTTGCTCAAAAAGTGCGGGAGCTGGCACAAGAGATTCATCAACAAATTAATATTGACAAGATACAAGCGAAGGGCGTCCAGAATGTTTACGGTGGAGAAGGTTATCAATCCATAGATAACAGGGGTCAAACGTTCCAAGGTGGCAAGCATCAGCACATCTATCCGCCTAACCCTTGACTACAGCCGCCCGAATGGGAACGGGCAAAGTTAAATCCCCCTACTAAAAGACCTTACGAAAACCTCAAGCGCCGAGGCGTTGAGCGTGAACGATTTGTTGGGCGTGACGAATCACTCAAGGAACTGCACAACTTATTGCAGCGAAGCACTCAGGTAGCCATCACTGCTGCTGTTGTTGGTATGGGGGGCGTGGGGAAAAGTGAACTTGCCCTTCAGTATGCGCGGGAACACCTGAGAACTTATCCGGGGGGTGTTTGCTTCTTGGCTGCTAATGATTTTGCAGTCGATCTTGTGCGATTTGCCCGTCGGCTTTTCTTCCCTAATGTCAGTCTTGAGGACTTCTCGCTGGCTGAGCAAGTGGCGTACTGCTGGCAGCACTGGGCTGAGGGTGAGGTGTTGCTGGTAATTGATGATGTGACGGATTACGGACAGGTAAAGCCCTACTTGCCAGAACCAACCCGCTTTAAAGTGCTGATGACGACACGGCGACAGTTGGGAAAACCCGTACAACTACTGCGGCTAGATGTGCTAGATGAAGTGGCGGCGTTGGATTTGCTCAAGTTTTTGACTGATGTGGCACGGATTGAGGGGGAGTTGGAGGATGCTAAACAACTCTGTCGGCGGCTGGGCTACTTACCGTTAGCACTGGAATTGGTGGGGCGATATCTCAGTGACAGTCAGAGATGTAGTTTGCCTCTGAAAGTAATGCTGTCGCGCCTAGAAGCCAAGGGACTCAGGCACACTTCTCTGGAAGAAGCAAAATCAGAAATGACGGCTGAGCGAGGGGTGAGAGCCGCCTTTGAGTTGAGTTGGGAAGCGTTGAACGACAATTTTAAGGCTCAACAATTGGGCTGTTTTCTGAGTTTATTTGCCTTGGCTGCGATTCCTTGGGTGTTGGTAGAATTTGCGGCACCAGAGGAAGAGGCTGAAGAGTTAGAAGATGCCAGAGTGGCGTTGGAGGAGTTGCATTTACTGCAAGCGGCGGGTGAGGAGATTTACCTGTTGCATCAGTTGATTCGGGAGTTTTTTCGGGAGAAGTTGGAGGGGTTCGCTCAGGCGGATGAGATGAAACATGCCTTTGCAGCAGTGATGGTGGCAGAGGCAAAGAAAATTCCTCAGCAGCCGACGCTGGAGTTGATTGAGTCACTTAAGCCAGCTATTCCCCACCTTGAGGAATTGGCAAGCCAATTGACAAACTGGCTCAGTGATGAAGACTTAATTATGCTTTTTACAGGTTTAGGCTTGTTCTACCAAGGTCAAGGATTCTACCAACTGGCAGAACCTTGGTTAGAGAAATGTACAGAAGTAGCGAAATCGCTTCTTAGTGCGGATCATCCTGATGTTGCTACCAGCCTCAACAACTTAGCTCTTCTCTACTATTCCCAAGGACGCTACAGCGACGCCAAACCCTTGTGGAAGCAAGCTTTGGGTATCAATAAACGCTCTCTGCCCTACAACCATCCGCGCTTAGCCCTCAGCCTCAACAACTTAGCCGCACTCTACTATTCCCAAGGATGCTACAGCAAAGCCGAACCCTTGTACCAGAAAGCCTTATATATTCTTCGCCACTCTCTGCCCTACAACCATCCACAGTTAGCTGTCAGCCTCAACAACTTAGCCGCAGTCTACAAATCCCTAGGACAGTACAGAAGAGCGAAATACTTACTTCTGCGTGCTTTAGTAATAGATTGCCGCTCACTGCCTAAAGATCATCCGCAGCTAGCCCTGCACCTCAACAACTTAGCCGAACTCTACAAATCCCTAGGACAGAACGAAAATGTCGAATCCTTGTACCTGCAAGCCATAGAGATTAACCATCGCTCCTTGCCTCCAAACCATCCGCAGTTAAACCTGCCACTCAATAACTTAGCCTATTTCTATAAGTCACAAGGAGACTACGGCAAAGCAAAACTTTTGTATCAGAAAGCTTTGAAAATAAATCGTCGCTCCCTCCCTCGCGACCATCCGGAGATAGCCATCGACCTCAACAACTTAGCTGAACTCTACCGCGCCCAAGGAGACTACAGCAAAGCAAAACTTTTGTATCAGAAAGCTTTGAAAATAAGTCGTCGCTCCCTCCCTCGCGATCACCCGCAGTTAGCCACCCACCTCAACAACTTAGCTCTTCTCTACTATTCCCAAGGAGACTACGGCAAAGTGGAACCCTTGTTGCTGCAAGCCTTGGAGATCTTTCAGCGCAGCTTGCCGGAAAATCATCCTGATATAGTCGGAACTTGGCAAAATTTAGCCTTATTCTGGGTATCTGCAATTAGTGAAGGTCGGGCTAGTTTAGAGCAGTTGCGAGATCATCCTTTGGGGGCGCAACTTTGGGCGCAAATTCAAGTTTTGGAGCAAGAAAGTTAAATTACTCAGAATTGAAGCACCTCTCCCCCAACCCCTCTCTCAGGCTACGGTGTATACACAAGTCGGAGGAGATGGCTTCGCATCATGGAGATCCCCCCTAGCCAGGGTTAAAAAGGGGGGAACAGAGATCTTAGTCCCCCTTTTTAAGGGGGATGCGAGGGGGATCAGACAACCTTTTGCATCTTGGTAAGAGATCCCCCCTAGCCCCCCTTAATAAGGGGGGAACAGAAATCAAAGTCCCCCTTAAAAAGGAGGATGCGAGGGGGATCAAACAACTTTTGGGTGGCAATACGCTGTTAGGCTCAACTGCTATATTCCCTTTACTAAATAATTCGTGAAGGCAAAATCTCCAACTTGTCTAAAAAGTCGGGAATTTGAGGCGATCGCATTTCACAGGTGAAAACCGCACAGGGAAAATAGAGGTAGTGCGATCGCCTCCACCACCCCACTCATTGATAAGGGATGACAGGGCATCTGGTGAGGATGCCCCGACTAAATTTACATACACAATGTTATTTAACTCGACAGACTCTCCACACTGAGTGGAACCAAATCCCCACTTGCCGTCACGCCTAATAACATTGGCTCGTTCTCTTGAATAAACTGACCTGTGAGTACGCAGCGCTCGTCCCGATGAGCAGTTGCCTCTATACTGGCTCTAATATCGGAACGGGAAAACTCAGGTCGGTAATCGCCAGACTTCTGTTGCACGTAGTTCCAGAGGATATCCCGAATCAGTGCCTGATACCCCTGGTTGCCAGAAAGTTCTTTGAGTTTCTCCTTCAAATCTCGTTCCAGACGAATGCTGGTGACTTCCATGTCGGTGGTCGAAGTCCGGCTGATTGTACGCATCATGATTTTTTCCTCTAAAATATGTGGACATGTTCGTAATACAAGTGTAGTATTTAAAAGTTAGGATTCAAGTTTCCAGCCCATACTTTAATCAATTAATTCTAAGCGTGAGCCTTCTTATATCTACTTCCTCCACCAACTGCTCTGTCGCCAACCGCCTACACGGTTGGTCAAATACAGTAGCGTCGGTGGAGATTTTGTTTATAGAGGGCTATGGCAGACTCAGGCTTATTAAAGGTACGGGAATTGATTTTAGCGTTAGTAATGTCAGTGATTTGCCGGGTATAAATCCACAATTAGATCAGCGAAGCGGTAGGTACAGGCGCAGAGTGACTGTACCGATATAGGACGAAAAAACCCCACAAGTTTTTCCAGCCCCCGCTTCTGACCAAGAAACGGGGGCGTTTTTTTTATCAGGAGTCTAGCCGTGACTAGCGCAATAGACATCTTAGGACAGTCAGTGGTGGTGTTCTCCAAGAACTACCTACCGTTAGCAAGCATCAACATTAAGCGAGCGATCGCCCTACTCGTCACAGGGAAAGCAGAACCACTCTCGTTTACAAACAGCAAGAGTATTGCTGTGCGATCGCCGAGTGTCGTGCTACTGGTACCTAACCATATCCGCTTGACGATTACTGATGCGGAGCGAGTTTGGAAAGTCCCGCCTGTTAGCCGCCGAGAAGTATTGCGGCGCGACAAGCACACCTGCCAATACTGCGGTAGCACAAAAAAATTAACGCTCGATCACGTTAATCCCAAGTCAAAAGGCGGAAAACATAGCTGGGACAACGTAGTTATAGCCTGCGAACGGTGCAACTCCCGAAAAGGCGATCGCACTCCCGCTCAAGCCGGAATGACCTTACGCACAAAACCCAGAACACCAATCCACCCTACCGTGGCATTTTCCGAACAGTTCTGGCGCGAACAGACAGAAAACCTGGAATAGAAGGAGATCACCAGGCAAAATGCTGAAACTCACCTATACCGAAAACAACTTCACCTTAGAGCATCTGGCTCAACCTTTAGAAGAGTGGGTGACTTCGCGGGTCATTCTGGCGATGCGAATCGGTACAGCGATCGCTGTTGAACCCAGCACCGCTTCCTTCCTGCTTCCAGCTAACTTACCGCAGTTGCGTCATCTAGAGCGAACTGGAGAACAAGAAGAGGCGATCGACTTATCTCCCTGCGATGCTGACTACATCGAAGTCAGCTTGCAAGGAACCTGGCTCACCTCCGACTCAGAAAGCGACACGGGTATTTTTGTCACATCGATGAATTACGCTGTTGAGTTCTTTCTCCTGAAGCTGTGGCAAGAATCTCAAAATCATGCCGCCTTTCTAGAAACCTAAGCACCTAGTTTTCTGAAGTAAGCCCACTACAAAGGTGCTCAACTGAGCGCCTTTTTACTTTATTGACCAAGTAAACCAAGGGATTCACCAGCACCACAAAAAAAGTTTTAGAAAACCCTTGACATTTTTGTAGTATGTTTGTAGTATAAACATAGTGAAGCAACAAAGGAGTCAAAACTCCTACTACAAAACGTCATGTCCTCACTAACTCTAAGACCCTCAGGTCAACCGAGATTGCTACAAGAGTTGATTACAAAACTTAGCCCACTTCCTTCCCAAAAACCTGAAGGAAAGATGGAACAAAACAGTTGTAAACCTAATACCTGCAACAAAAATCCCGAAGCCATTCGTAATATTTATCAAGTCTATTACCTAGAACGGCGGTTGTTTTTGTAAGCAAGACAAGTCTTTTTACTGAACCTTGAAAACTAAATAATTAAACTCCATTTAATTGATCTGTGTTTTTGGACACAGGCATCTTATAGGGGCGGTGGTTGAGTCAACTGATAAAACCTGACGCGTAAAAGGCGATCGCCCCCACTAAAAGAGATGCGATCAATAGAAAGAGAGCATGAGATTGATACCCGCTTTGAGTTTGTTGTTAATCATTGGGTTCATTGCTTTACAAGGCAAGAAAAGCAACTCCAACTTGATGCAACTTTACTCAACAGCAATTATCAAGTTCCAACTCATCGCTCTGGCTACATCGCCCCATCGTAAGCGCGGCCAAGGATTTCTGGCTTTCGACCAGAAGACACGGGTACCCTTCGGGAACGCCTTCGGCGAACAAGTCCCGTTGGGGCGATCGCATAGACTAACGAGGTCGAGTACCCAAATGGTTACGGGGGGAGTCTGCAAAACTCCTTTGCGTGGGTTCGATTCCCACCTCGACCTCTAATTACATCCTGTAATACAGGTATGGGAGTATAGCTCAGTCGGCAGAGCAGACGGCTCTTAACCGTATGGTCGCGGGTTCGATCCCTGCTACTCCCACCTTTCATACAAGGCTCCATCGTCTAGTTTGGCCTAGGATGCTGCTCTGTCGAAGCAGAGACAGGAGTACTCCTTCGGAGAACGCTAACGCGAACAAATCTCCTTGGAGTCGTGTCGTAAAACACAAGGGAGTATAGCTCAGTGGTAGAGCAGTCCTCTCATAAGGGACTAGTCGCAGGTTCAAGTCCTGCTACTCCTACTGACGAAACATAGCCTTATCGTCTAGCAGCTTAGGACGCTGCCCCCTCAAGGCAGAAACAAGGGTGCAAATCCCTTTAGGGCTATCTGGAGAGGTGGCTGAATTGGTTAAAGCACTTCCCTGCTAAGGAAGCGTGGGTTTCCCGCGTGCAGGTTCGACTCCTGTCCTCTCCGTTGAAATTTCCCCCGGTAGCTCAGTTGGTAGTAGCGCCTGTCTGAAGCACAGGAGGTCGTCGGTTCGATTCCGACCTGGGGGGCTGTCGTTGCCTTGTAGCTCAGGGGTAGAGCGATCGCCTGTTAAGCGAATGGTCGTAGGTTCAATCCCTACCAAGGCAGCCATTTCATTTATTGCCGGGTAGACGAATTGGTAAAGTCCTCCGCCTCTGAAGCGGAAGTCATGTAGGTTCAAACCCTACCCCGGCAGCCATTTCATTGATTGGGGAGTAGGCGACGTTGGCAAAGCCACCTGATTTTGGATCAGGGTTTCGTAGGTTCGATTCCTGCCTCCCCAGTTCTGCTCGATCCCAGTGAGAGAGCAGCTAAGTAATGCTCCTGTAGCCCAATTGGAAGTAGGCGGCTGTCTTAAAAACAGTCTACGTGTGGGTTCAAGCCCCACCAGGAGTATCAACGGGATGTAGCGCAGTTGGTAGCGCGGCAGCTTTGGGAGCTGATGGTCGCAGGTTCAAATCCTGCCATCCCGATACGCCCCTGTAGCCCAATCGGCAAGAGGTGCCTCGCTTAGAACGAGGAGGTTACTGGTTCAAGTCCAGTCAGGGGTATTGGTGACGATGCGGGTGAAGTAGCCACGGTAGGCTTGGAGGTCTCATAAGCCTCTTATTAGTAGGTACCCTTCGGGAACGCTAACGCGAACAATTCCTACCCCCGCCACCAAATGCTGGTGTAGCTCAAGTGGAAGAGCGATCGCTTTGTAAGCGAACGGTTGCAGGTTCAATTCCTGTCACCAGCCCCAGAATGCGGGTGTGATGTAGCGGCTAGCATCTGAGTGCGCCACACTCAGTGCATGGGTTCAAGTCCCATCACCCGCTTCCGTAGTCTTGTAGCTCAGTTGGGACGCCTCTCTCACAAAGAGGATGCCACAGGTTCAAGCCCTGTCAGGACTACCAATTCAAGCCCTCATAGCTCAGTGAAAGAGCCACATCCTTCTAAGATGAGAGTCCCAGGTTTGAATCCTGGTGAGGGCGTCATTGAACCTAAATCATGATAAATTTACTTTCATGGTTTAGGTTCAATTCATGATCACTCATCATACCAAAGGAAAAGCAGACTTAGCTGTAGCGAAAACTATAGCTGATTTAACTGTTAAAGGTTATGTGATTTTCACCCCTTTGATTTGCGAACACTTGCCATTTGATTTAGTAGCATGGAAAGAAAATAAATTCCTGAAAATTCAGGTTAAATATTCTAGCATTGGACGAGTTTTCGGTCATACAACATGGAATGACAAACATGGAAATCATAAACGCCAGTATCAAAAAGATGATTTTGATTATTACGCCATTTACTTGCCGGATAAAGATAAGGTTATTTACCCCAGTTTTGATTACCGAGGCATCATAATTAGAACCGAAATACCCAATAGCACTACTCCTTTTTATTGGTGGGAGGACTTTCTGGTAATTCAATTTGAAGTTCTCAAAAGGGAGCTTAAAGATTTTCAGCTTCAAGCAAGCCGAGTAAGAATAAAAAGGCGTTATTCGGCAAGACCTAAGTCCAGAAAGGTTGAACGTCCATCTAAAGAAGAATTGCATAAGCTAGTCTGGACTAAACCAACTGCTCACATAGCTAAAGATTTTGGTGTGAGCGATAAGGCAGTAGAAAAATGGTGTAAAGCTTATGGGATTGAGAAACCTCCTAGAGGTTATTGGGCAAAAATTTATAGCAGCAAATAAACTAAGTTTGTAGATTGCGATCGCACATACAGCGTGACCTAATCTTTAGAGCTTACATACTTTAGTACGAGAGGAAAAGTAACGATGTTCTAATATAGTGGGCGTGGCGAACAAGGAGTGCGAAGAACCCTTGTTTGTGGGCTTAGAGGTAGCCCTCCTTTAAAGAGTGTGTAGTAACTTATCGGCGGAGTTTCTCTAGTAACTGAGAAAACACATATTGCTCTGAAAACTTGCACGCTATTTGTGAGGCAAGCCATAACGGGTTTAAGTCCCGTCAGACACCCTCAAGGAAGATACCGCCGAATGGACGGCAAGCGGTCTTGAAAACCGTGGTACGGCTGACGCTGTAGGGGTTAGAGTCCTCTATCTTCCTCTGCCCACTGGAGGCTGAAAAGTGAAGCACCGTGCTGATAACGCGGCTATAGAAGGGGCAGTACCTTCCCAGTGGATTTCCCTCTGTAAATGGAACTGGAGCTAATACTACGTTGGCGAAGCCTTGGCGTAGGCTATGCCAAATTTGATAGTTTGATGCCATCCAGAGGGGGTTTTTCTTACCTGCGGGATGCAGACCTGTCTCTCCGAAGGACGGGAACCAAGTTCGACTCTTGGGTAAGGGGTTAATGCCAGATAGCTCAATTGGCTGAGCAAGCGGCTGTTAACCGTGAGGTTGTGGGTTCGAGTCCCACTCTGGCAGTTTTGTTTTCACGGGTGGTTGGCATAGCGGCTGTGCAGCGGGCTTTTAATCCGCACTAGATAGGTTCGATTCCTATACCACCCACTTCAGGTAGCTGTAGCAATAATAATTGTGTAATTGTGAACTCACGCACAACTGCCCAGTTCCATTCACAGAAAACCAAGATCTATGGAAACGGTGTCGTATTGCTTTTTTATCGCCTGAAGAACCGTTGAGTTATTGAAAGCGATCGCGATCGAGCAAGGAATGCGCTTTGCGATTCGCGTAACAGAAATATTAACCGCACCTTACGATTGAATGTATCATTTAGTCCATTTCTTTAATTGTCAAATGAATTTACTACCAGTTGTAGAATTTGCTCCCACATATTATCAAACAAAGCATCATGCAATGCCGGAGTGCTCAAAATGGAATTGCTGTGATGACTGGGATGCTTACTGGAAAAATTCTCTTGCTGATTCAGGCATTATTAGTCTTGAGCCTTATGCCAAGGGTTTGTGGTTAGTTGAAACGGAAGAATTGCTTAACCATAACAAAGCAATAGAACTTATGCTGCAAAAGCATCTGATTGACTCAAAAGGAAATATCAAAGAAGATTTTAGTGCTTTATATGGGGGTTACATTCTCGAAATTAATGAAACATTTCAAATTTATCCTGAGTGCTGCGGTAGCCTTAAAGATATTCATGAATGGAAGGATATCTCTAAGTGGACAGATAGCCAAGAAACAATGCTTTGGATTGGTCATCCTTGGTTAATGGTAAGTGCAATAGAAGAAGAATATCTTCAGTTTAGGAGAACAGCAGAATATGGTGAACCTCCAAAACCTGTAATTTTTAAGGTGAAGAGGAGTGATTTGAAATTAGCAGTAGCGGGTGCAGAAGAGAAATTATTTAACTTTCAGCAATTCCTGTTGCCAATATTGAGAAAAATTATGTAGAACAATGCTGAATAAGCTCTCAAAATACTGATATATGGCTAGCGAGAATCAATTACCCTAATAAATCGATGCACCTAACCCTCTAAGAGTGTGATCGCGTCTACCATCTCACTTCAGTCGTTAGCATTCCAAGGATGCGATCGCGCTTAGGTTGAGATTGAGTAGACGCTCAACATTGAATCTGCCTTAATAGGAGTACTCATCCCAAACAATTATTGTCATGATAGATTGATAAAGTAAGCCCTACACGGTGTTTCATGCTATGAGCTTCAGTGATTTAGTTGAGGCAATCAAAAGCCTTTCCACAGAAGAAAAGCAAGAAATTCAATTGCTAGTGAAACAGTATCTACGGGAAGAACGCCGAGAGGAAATATATGAAAACTTCAAAACAGCACAAATAGAAGAGAAAAATGGCGAACTGAAGTTATCCTCTAATATTAATGAGCTGAGACTCTTGATAGAGGAGTGATGGTAGAAATCAGTTTTAGCTCTTCATTCCAACGTGCTTACAAAAAGCGAATCAAGGGAAATTTAGATTTAGAAGCAAAATTCTGGCAAAAGGTAGAGCAGTTTACCATAGACCCCTTCGAGCAAAGCTTGAAAACTCACAAATTGTCGGGCTAGCTCAAAGACCTATGGAGTTTTAGTGTGGAGTACGATGAACGGGTGTTATTTTACTTCACTGAGGATGGGAATGCGGTATTTGTAGATATTGGTAGCCACGACGAGGTGTATTAAGAAACACAATCGTGCTGTAAGCAATCTCCATATAACCTCGCTGCACTAGATATCTCACTTCAATTATTGAGCTTCCATCTATGCCAATAAAAGCGATTTCCTACGGCATCAGCGAAGCGGATCGCGCCTACCATCTCACTTCAGTCGTTAACGTTGCAAGGATGCGATCGCTCAACAGTGCCATCGCTATGATGTCTCGTAAACGACTACCTAAGTTTTAGAGCCATGACTAAATGATTTCAGCGCGTCATCGCAGAACTTGAGAAACTGCCAGAGGAAGAACAAGATGCGATCGCTACTCGTCTTTTAGCTGAATTATTGAAAATGAACAAGCATGGCTCCGCTTTGAAACGGGCGCGAAGTAACGCATGTCCTGTCAGTGGCAATATTTCTTCATATACTGAGCAAGAAATAATTTCTCTGGATACCACATTAGTAATTTTGCAGCTAATCTTAATCTGGTAGTTAGTCAGCACAAAATCAGGAGTGAGCATGTTCCGTCTGCCTGACAAGCATCAAGTCTTTACCCGTTCTTGGTTGTGGTCGGTTTCCTTGGTTTCCGTTGCCGTCTTTGTGCCGATTGTGTTGGCTAGAGCCTTACCGTCTCGTTCTCCCCTGACGGTATCCTCATCCTCTGAGCCTTCTCCGCAAGCGTCGCCGCCACCACCTCAGGAAGACAAAGACTTCTTGGCTGAACAACAGTGGCGTCAGCAGATTATGAGCAAAAGTCTTCTGTTGCAGCCGCCGACTGCTACAAACGCCAAGAGTACAACGGTTGCGAATAAAGCACCAGACGCCAAAGCTGATCCCCCAAAACCTCAGTCTCCAACGGCTAAGGCATCTACTACCGCAAAACCTCAGTCTCCAACGGCTAAGGCTTCTACACCACAGGAGAAACAATCTACTCCTAAAACTCCAGCGTCTAAGCCAGCTCAAAGCAAACAACAGCAGACACCGAAAGCGGCTACTTTAGGCAAGACAACACCCATACCCGCACAGCGTCAAGCGACACAAAGTTTGGAGATGCGAGTAGCGATCGCTGATGGAGCAAGTTCCCTCGTTGTTGCCTCTTCAACGGCGGCTGAACTCCAAACAGCTAATGGAAAAAGCATTGGCAAACTGCCAGCCAGTCAAGGAAAGCACGTTCTCCCAGAAGGACAAACGATTCGCCTTGGCGATGTACAAGCTCCCCAGGCGATTTGGGTCAAACCAGCAAGCGGTGGGTTAGTTTTGGTGAACGACCGCTGGTATCGCGGCGATATGCTGCTGATTTCTTTGGGAGACACCCTGCTTGCCGTAAACTACGTTGAACTAGAGTCTTACCTAGCAAGTGTCGTGGGGAGTGAAATGCCCTCAAGTTGGCCACTAGCTGCTTTGAAGGCACAAGCGATCGCGGCTCGTTCTTACGCCATTGTCCATTCCCTGCGACCTGCTAGCCGGATGTACGATTTGGGCAGCACGCAACGCTGGCAAGTCTATAAAGGGGTCAATTCCGAGTGGAATACTACCACGCAAGCAGTCATGGAAACGGCGGGTGTTTTCCTCAGCTACAAAGGTGGGATTGTGGAATCGATGTATGCCGCATCAGATGACATTGTGGTCAATGTCTTTGGCGGCATTGGGATGAGCCAAAACGGCGCTCGCGATTTAGCCGTTCAGGGTTACGACTACCAGCAAATTTTAGGCACCTATTACCCAGGCGCAGGTTTGTCTTGGATTGAGTAGCTGGGAAGGGAGTCGGTGAGTCTTGAGTAGAGGTTAGGGTGATGGGGAGATGAGGAGAACCAATAAACTCTTTCATACTTCATCCTTCCTCTAATTTGGTATGCTAGTATTTGCAAACTACGGCGGCATAGCCAAGTGGTAAGGCAGAGGTCTGCAAAACCTCCACCCCCAGTTCAAATCTGGGTGCCGCCTTTAAAAATCCCAGAGAGTTCGCTAGGGAATTAATTCCTTGGCGAATTACTCTTGTAGAGTCTCGGGTACACCAACTAATTCACCAGTACCGCTAATGACTTCACCAATGGTGTAAGCAGCGATCTTTTGGGACTCAAACCATCGGACTGTCTGCTCTGCCTGATCGGGAGGTACGAGCAGCACAAACCCGATACCCATGTTGAAGGTGTTGTACATGGCTTCAGCGCTGACTTTGCCCATCTCTGCTAGCCAGGGAAAAATGGGCGGGATTTTCCAACTTCCGGGATTGATGCGGATGGACTGATCTTTACCCAAACAACGGGGCAGGTTTTCCGGTAAGCCGCCGCCTGTGATGTGCGCCATGCCATGAATGTTGATTCCGGCACGAGCTTCTAGAACGGGTTTGACGTAAATTTGAGTCGGGGTGAGTAAGTTTTCACCCAAACTTTGACCGCCGAGGGAGTCTGGGCTTTCGCTCCAATCCAACTGGCGATCGCTAATAATTTTTCGTACTAAGCTAAAACCGTTGCTATGCACTCCCTGACTAGCTAAACCAATCGCCACGTCCCCAACATTCACCTGGGAACCATCCAGCATTTGGCTCTTTTCCACAATTCCCACGCAAAAACCCGCCAAGTCATACTCGCCAAGTTGGTAGAAACCGGGCATTTCTGCGGTTTCTCCTCCTAGCAGTGCGGCTCCCGATTGGCGGCATCCTTCGGCAATTCCTGCCACAACGGAGGTTAGTTGCTCAGAATTTAATTTGCCTGTTGCTAAATAATCCAGGAAAAATAACGGTTCTGCCCCAGAGGTCAAAATGTCATTGACACACATCGCTACTAAGTCAATCCCAACAGTCTCATGGGAGTTGAGGGCTTGAGCCAGTTTGAGCTTAGTACCAACGCCATCGGTTCCTGAGACTAAAACGGGTTCTTTGTAGCCCGTTGGTAATTGAAAGCAACCACTAAAGCCGCCAAATTTTCCCAATACTTCCGAACGGTGCGTGCTTTGTACTAGGCTGCGGATTTGCTGGACAAAATCTCTACCTGCTTCAACATTGACCCCGGCTTCTCGATAATCCATTACGACAAAAACAATAGTTTGAGCTAATCGTTGACTGCATCCTTCCCACCCATTGATCGGCTTCAGGCTCGGCTTAGACACAAAAAAGAGCAGAAAATCTAACTCTTATCTCGTCCCCATGCGCTCTACCGCTGTTACTCCATCAAAGTCCTGGCAATCGGCTCCTAGAGGTGCAGGATGTATTCTACCGAGTTCCCTGGGGGTTTATTGCAAAGAGAGCAATATTTCTGACTTCTCTCTCACAGAAGGAAAAATCATGTTGTAAAGATTTTGTAAAGTTGATGTAAATTTATTTTAAGAAGAGGATGCTTGTAAAGCTTATCCAGTAGGAATTTCAGAGCTAACACGTAGGTGAAGCCTTAATAAAATTGTGGGGAATGTCCGTATCTCCCTGATCCCGAACCCAAAAAGTTCATGTTAGTCTGTTTCAGTTCAATGACACAGGACGAACCCGGAACGAGTACGAGTTGTTGGTTAATTTATGTGTGTTCAATCACACAACCTCAATACTCAGTCTCAATCTCCAAATGTTTTGGGCAAAGAATCTATGAATCAACGATTTTGGAATGGTTTCACTGCTGCTTTGTTAGTCACAGCTCTCGGTACGGCGACAGCCAGTTATGCTGAACCAACAAAGCCAGGTAGCCAAGATGCGGAAGAGGGTGTTACTACTTCGGTGCGGTCGGAAGAAGAGATGATGTCAGCCTCTACTTCTGCACCAAACCAGGCGATAGAAGTGGTCAAAGTAGGGGAGTTTCAATCGCAGCCAGAAGATACGGCTACTGAACAAGAAGCGATCGCTAAAATTAACGTCCATGAAATCAACGGGCGTCAGGCAGCAACGCTTTCTGTCCAAAGAATTCCAGTTCTAACCTTCTTGAGTTCCCAGCCCGCTGCCGCTAACCGCACACAAGCAGCGGCGAATGGCACCAAAAAAGCAGCGAGTACTGCCAATCCAAATAGCCCTTCAGCACACAGAGGGCAGGCTAACAACCCAGAGGATGATGCGGTTTGGCGGGCAACAGCCGTAGCTGCAAGACTCAATCAGTTGTATCGAGAAAATGTTGATGCAGAAGCGATCGCCGTAACATGGAAGCAAGAGTGCAACTGCTACGCCATCCAAGTCAATGGTGAAGAGTTAGTCACCGTCAACGAGCAAACTATTCTGCCAGATACTACCCGTAACTTGGAAGTAGATGCTCTGCAAGCGACAAACCGACTGCGACGCCTAATGGGGAATGCAGCCCCCCTGAGAGAGGTGGCAGGCAAACCGATACCGCAACCGCAGAAACCCACACAGATCGCCGTTGGGCCCCTGCGCCTCCAAGTCAACGGATTAGCTTCTTGGTATGGCCCAGGTTTCCATGGTCGCCGTAGCGCCAGTGGAGAACGCTTCAATCAAAATGCGATGACTGCTGCCCACCGCCACTTACCCTTCGGAACGCAGGTACGCGTCACCAACGTGAATAATGGTCGCTCGGTTGTCGTGCGAATCAACGACCGTGGGCCTTATGCACGGGGTCGAGTCATTGACCTTTCAGCGGCAGCGGCTAAGGTTCTGGGATTGGTGCAGACGGGTGTCGCCCCTGTGCAGATAGATGTTCTCGGTAAATAGGGAAGAGGGACTAGGGAGTGTTTTAAAACCCGGAGATCCCCCCAGCGCCTTAAAAAGGGGGGAGAATTCAGTTAAATTCCCCCATCTTGATGCTTCCTGACTCAGAGGAATCGGACGTGTCCCAGCATCCGAGGGGGATTTAGGGGTAAAGCCTTCTTTGCTGCCAACCCTGAGCAGTTTTCAATGGGGTGAGGTACACACCGAAATGAAAACTGCTGTAATATTCCAGATTCCTTGAGCACAAGCATCATCAAGACATTTAGTTAGTGCCTCTAGCGCCTTGGCGATCGCTATCAGACACCTCCACCTCATCTTCCGGCTCCGTTGGTGTAAATGAGGGTTGCCAAGGTTCTCCTGCTAGAGGATTGTGAAAGAAAGAACCCGTTTGTGGTGGCAAAGTGGGATCGAGAACAATTTCGACGAGGCTTTTCACCACACCTGTGAGGGGAATCGCGAGAATCACTCCCAGTAATCCCCCTATCTTGCCGCCTAAAATTAGGGAGACAAAGAGAATCACCGGGGAAAGCCCGGTCAAACTGCCCATGATCCGGGGGGCGATTAAATTATCCTTTACCTGCTGCACAGCGATCGCCACTCCTAACACTTGCAGTGCCAACCACCAATTCATAAACGCCACCACAATCACCACTGTGGCAATTCCTAAGGTTGCCCCGACAAACGGAATCACTTCCATTAAGCCAATGAAGATGGCAAACAGCAGGAAAAAGGGCACCCGCAAGAGCCAAAACGCCAGTGCTAGGGTTGTTGCCATAAATAGCCCCAGCAGCAACTGCCCAGAGACAAAACGCTGGAGATTGCGTTGTAAGGCGGACGTTAAGCCTTCGCGGATGCGCGGGGACAAAATGCTAGTGAGACTCTGCCATACCCGCGTGCCATCGATTAGCATGTAAAACGAAATCACCAGCACCAAAATCAAATCGAGGAACCAGTTAAAGGTTCCTAAAACCAAGCCAAATCCTGTAGAAGCGATCGCCTCTGCTTGCTCCTGCACCCTTGCCAGCAGTTGCGACGCCAAAATTCGCACATCAAAGGGCAAATTATGCTCCACACTCCAAGCTTGAAAATTAACTAGCTGTTGCTGGCTTTTCTCTAGTAGAGAAGGTAGATTTGTGACAAATTGCCGCCCCTGGATAAAGACAGGAGGCACCACCGTCAAGGCAATCACCACCAAAGCTACCCCAGCCGCCAAATACACCACGACGGCTGCCACAGTTCGAGGTAAGAAAGGTCGCAGCACCACAACCGCATAGTTGAGTAAAAAGGCAATCAGTGCCGCTGTCAGCAAAATGCTAATCAGTTCGCCGATGTAGCTCAACGCACTAAACGTCAGCGTTGCTGCTAGCAGGACGAGCAGCCAGGTAATTAAAAACTGTTGAACGGGTGTAAAGATATTAGAATTCATTGAGGCTCTCTTCTACGGCAACCCATGCTTACCTGCCGCTGATAGGATGACACTCAAGAATGTCATCTATAAGATAGCGGTCAAAGGCTTCAACCTGAGCAGTGCTCAGTTGGGGAGTCCGAGTAACAATTTTCTAGCTAACGTTGGTTGAAGTGCAATTCTTGCATGATTCAAGTACTAACTCTACGCAGCAAGCCTTAAGTTTTCCCTGATTTGAAAAGACCTATTGCATAAGTCTAATAGACCCCCCTTAATCCCCCCTTAGTAAGGGGGGAGACTTGAAATCTTGCCCCCTCCCCTTACTAAGGGGAGGGTTGGGGAGGGGTCTGGTACATTTTTGCAAGAGGTCTAAAGTGGAAATCAACTCCACGCTTAGATTGTGGGTAGGTTAACTCAATTATGCTTGATGACTTCTCCTGTGGAGCTGGAAACTAGCGATCGCCCTCATTAGCGATGAGGAATTACTCCTCGTTAGATTGACCAAGACTTACACGAATGAAGCATAAAAACATTGATTCTCTCCTAGGGATACGGCGTTGCCATGCCCTTACAGGAGTAGGCTTTGCTTTGCATAAATCCTACTGACAAAAAAATAGCCGCTGGGCGGCTGGAAAATTTACTCCAACTCCTCAGCGGCAAAAGATGCCAAATTTAATTGTTAAGCCGTTTGCTTAACCTGTTAGCTCATCCTAGACAGCGGCTGGCTGATTAGCCTTGTCTTCTTGAGCTTGGTTGCTAGGTTCAATGGCTTCTTGACCTAGATTGAGCTTCACAACCCGGTTTTGAACGGATTCTACCTTGGGCAGCGTCAGCGTCAAGATGCCGTTGGTGAAGTCCGCTTGAACTTTATCGTTCTGGACAGCAACGGTATCTGGTTCACACCTCCTGATGATGCCAAAGCTCAAATCCAGTGACAGTAAAGGAAACCGCAATTTAGATGGAGTGTTTTCCCGAAATTAGCGGCTTGGGGAAGAGGTTCCTCGTGAGCAGTTTTTCAGCGATTAACCAGAGTGCCAGAGTGCCATTCAACATTACGTTGTTTGAAGTTCTGTTGCCTTTTACATAAGGCAGTGAAAGCCCTACGGTAAACTAGCTACGAATCCTGAGTCTTGTTAGCAAAAGAACTCTCGTTTGGAGCTGTTATTCAATGTCTCATAGCGTCAAAATCTATGACACCTGCATTGGCTGTACCCAGTGCGTGCGGGCTTGCCCATTAGATGTTCTGGAAATGGTTCCCTGGGATGGCTGTAAGGCAGGTCAGATTGCTTCTTCTCCTCGCACAGAGGACTGCGTTGGTTGCAAACGTTGCGAAACGGCTTGCCCAACTGACTTTCTGAGCATCCGGGTTTACCTGGGAGCACAGGAGACCACCCGTAGCATGGGTCTTGCTTACTAATAAGCTGGACAGTCCTTCAGGTCTTTACCGTCCTGGTATTTTCCATAGCAAGCGTCTTTAAGATGCATTTATCAGATAGAGGGAGCAGCACTGCCCCCTCTTTTTTGCGAGTTTTTTAGGTGGGATGGGAAGAATGGCAGTTTTAATAAACCACACCACACCAGCCACAGAGGTAAGAGAAGGAGAGGGAGATGAGGTGATGGGGAGAATATCCTTCATACTTCATAAAAGATCCGGTTCTTGACGAGTCTTGAAGAGATAAGTAGCGTGGAAATCATTATTAGCGTGCAGGAGTGAGACCGCCTTATGTGTGGAATCGTTGGCTACATCGGCACCCAAACGGCTACAGATATTTTGATGGCAGGGTTAGAGAAACTCGAATACAGGGGTTATGATTCTGCTGGAGTCGCCACAGTCTTAGAAGGAGAGATTCACTGCGTCCGGGCTAAGGGCAAGCTTTGCAATCTCCGCGAGAAACTACAACGAGAGATAAATCCGGCTCAAGTTGGTATTGGACACACTCGCTGGGCAACTCACGGCAAGCCAGAAGAGTATAACGCGCACCCCCACATGGATGCAGCAATGCGGGTGGCGGTGGTGCAAAACGGGATTATCGAAAACTATCGGGAATTGCGTGAGGAATTGAAGGCTAGGGGGCATGAATTCCGCTCTGATACCGATACAGAGGTGATTCCTCACTTAATTGCTGAATTTTTACAGAAAACGCCAGATTCCTTTCTAGAGGCAGTCCGGCAGGCAGTAAATGAGCTAAGGGGCGCGTTTGCGATCGCTGTTATTTCTGCCGATTATCCCGACGAACTGATCGCTGCACGGCAACAAGCCCCCTTAACCATTGGCTTTGGGCAAGGAGAATTTTTCTGCGCCTCGGATACTCCCGCCCTTGTCCCCCATACCCGTGCGGTGCTGACGCTGGAAAATGGCGAACTAGCACGACTGACGCCAGTGGGAGTAGAGGTGTACAGCTTTGAAGGCGATCGCCTCAAAAAAGCCCCCCGCACCCTCAACTGGAACCCCGTTTTAGTTGAAAAGCAAGGCTTCCGGCACTTCATGCTCAAGGAAATCTACGAGCAGCCGGGGGTGGTGCGGGCTTGCTTAGAAGCTTACCTAGATGCCAATTGGAGTGCTGAAAATGCCTCTAAATCTCCGGTTAATCTCAGCTTGCTACCACAACTCACCGACAGTTTAGAACGCATTCAAATCCTTGCTTGCGGCACGAGTTGGCACGCCAGCTTAGTTGGGAAGTATTTGTTGGAACAACTCGCAGAAATTCCGACAGAGGTGCAGTACGCCTCTGAGTTTCGTTACGCCCCGACACCGCTAACCCCCAACACTCTAACCATTGGCGTTACTCAATCGGGAGAAACTGCCGATACCCTCGCCGCCTTGGAGATGGAAAAACGGCGTCGTATTGATTTAGATCCCAAGTTCCAGCCGCGATTATTAGGCATTACCAATCGTCCTGAAAGTTCTTTGGGTCATTTAGTGCCTAATATTATTGATACCCACGCTGGAATTGAAATCGGCGTAGCAGCAACGAAAACCTTTATCAGCCAGTTGGTGGCGTTTTACTGTTTAGCTCTCGATTTAGCCTATCAACGTCGAACTGTGCCCCCTGCACGCATTGAGGAAATCATCGAAGGCTTGCGGCTACTCCCGGCGCAGATTGAGCTGATATTAGAAAGTCAAGAGCGCTATATCGAAGAGTTAGCCCATGAGTTTGCTGAAACGCAAGACTTTATTTTCCTAGGACGCGGGATTAACTTCCCCATCGCCTTAGAGGGGGCGTTGAAACTCAAGGAAATTAGTTATATCCATGCTGAAGGTTATCCCGCTGGGGAGATGAAGCACGGGCCGATCGCGCTGTTGGATGCAAAGGTTCCTGTGGTGGCGATCGCGATGCCGGGTAGTGTTTTTGAAAAGGTTCTCTCCAATGCCCAAGAAGCTAAAGCCCGCGATGCGCGATTGATTGGGGTGACACCGATAGATGATCAAGACGCCGAAGAAACCTTCGATAACTTGTTACCTGTTCCCGTCGTGGAAGAACTTCTCTCTCCCATCCTGACTGTTATTCCCTTGCAGCTTTTGGCGTATCACATTGCCGCACGGCGAGGCTTGGATGTCGATCAGCCCAGGAACCTCGCTAAGTCGGTGACGGTAGAGTAGGCGATCGCTTTGATTTTCCTGCGTACTCAATGGAGATAACTGCCCCATTGAGTACCTTTTTTGCTAGCGCGATCGCCAACGCTAAAATACAAGCACGTTGCTTGTTAATGAGCTAAATCATGACTCCAAAAACCCACCGCAGAGTCCCCCTGGGTAGTCCCATTTTTCCCGATCGCCCTCCCCTTTCTCCTGAAGAAAAAGCCAAGCGCAAGGCGGAGAATGAAGCTTTTGCCAAGCGTTGTCGGGTAATTTTTGACCGAGTTTACCCGGAATTAGTAACGGAGCATTATGGCTGGGCAATCATGATTGAGCCAGATCGCGGCGATTATTTTATCGACCCCGATCCAGAAGTTGCTTTTCAAAAAGCCCGTCAGAAGCATCCCACAGCCCTGATTTTAGAAATGCGCGTCAATGAAACCGGGACTTGCGGCAGAATATGATTCATGGCTATTTTGGCAGCCAGGGGGAACTCTATTTTGAGATTGATTTGATTGCTGGTGATGGTGCAATGATTGCAGTTGATGCCTTGTTAGATACAGGTTTTACTGACTATCTGGCAATGAATATCCAAGAAGTAGAAGGTTTAGGCTGGTCGTTTGTTCGCAAACAGGATAGGCAGACAGCACGGGGAGAAGCAACTTTTAGTCTCTATCAAGGTAGGGTCATTTTTGACGATCGGGAGTTCGTCATCCCGGTTTTAGGGGGTGAAGAAATTAATGAGGTTTTGATTGGTTTGCCTTGGCTAGAAACCCGGCGGTTGGTAGTAGATAAAAAGGCGGGATTGCTGACTTTAGGAGAAGCGTGAAAGAGGCGATCGCTCCTAAGCTTTAAGTCAGAAAGGCGTTATTTTTACTAACTTGTAATATGAAGAAAAACTAGCCAGCAAAAACTGACCAGTTTCTTAGTGGAAATAAGTTGCCGCTAGGCTGCTGTGTATTTCACAGCTAGAAGCAGAATTCAAAATCCAAATATTCTACGTGCTTGAGCGATGAGCCAACCAGGAGTTTCTCCGTATCCATGTGCCCACACTTGACCGTTGACTTTAACTTCCCATTTACTACCAGGATAGGCTAGTGTCGGGTCGTAGCTGTAGTCACCGAAATAAAACTTTTTGCCATCAATTTCAAAGTAAATTCCTGTGGGTACTGGCAACCAATTCCCAATCCCTTGGGCTGTAGCTGGCTTGGTGTTTGCTAAAGGCGTAAACACCATAGCACTGCCTAGCGCGAGGGAACTGAAAAGAAGCAGAAAACTCGAAAGAAATAGAGAGGCGGATTTGGAACGAGTCATAGTTGAGATTCCTTTGAAAAGATTTTGGAAAGGCTGGTACGGTTGAGCTATAGAGCAGACACTGCCCTTCTTGCTTACTCGGCTTCGTGAACTGAAAAGTGTTGGAAGAAACCCCCTCAGCTAAGTTGCCAAGGGGGATTGTCTCGGCATACTATTAACAACAGAATCGATTCAGCGCCAGTCAACTACTTGTCATAGTGCCGGGTGACCGGATCGCCCCAAAAATCAGTTTCTTGCTTGGTGTAGCCAGTTTGTTCGTGAGTCGTGTCATAGTGCCGGGTGACCGGATCGCCCCAAAAATCAGTTTCTTGCTTGGTGTA
>NZ_JCACLG010000057.1:106672-133722 GCF_059505785.1 Kastovskya adunca
GCCAGTTTGTTCGTGAGTCGTGTCATAGTGCCGGGTGACCGGGTCGCCCCAAAAGTCAGTTTCTTGCTTGGAGTATCCTTGGTGTTCGTTAGACATGGTTTGTTGACCTCTTGTTTAAGTAGTGTGTTTGAGAGGGGAAGTTGGGTGAAGAATTAACCTTGCTTCCCACACTTCACAGTCTGCCAGAGAGGTAAATGTTATGTCAGTCGGTATAAATCTTTAAAAGTTGGTAGTTTGAAAAATTAGCAAAGTCGGAAAAAGTCGGTTAAAGTTGTGGCTTAAGAGTGACGCTAAACCTGACAATTCAATGGATGCTGATCAAGCAATTGGTTTTACCAACTCGTTACTTGTGGATCGAGGGCTGAAAAACCTAGATAACATTGAAAGCACCCTTTTTCGAGAGGTTTGGAAAGGGAGACAAGGCAAAACATATCAGCAGATTGCAGACAGTGAGGCGTATGGGCTAGGAACAATAAAGGACGATGCTTCTGAGTTGTGGCAGCGATTGACAACACTTTTTGAGGAGAGGGTTACAAGAAACACCTTACGGGCAGTAGTAGAGCGATATTCATGTCGCGTCTCAAAAGCAGCATTACCGTCTGGTCAAATTCTAAAAACTGATGTGTCCAGACGTTCCTCCTCAGAGTCAGAAGGAAGAAATCCTGGCTTCGTAGGGCGGGAAAGCGACATCGCACACCTCAACACCCTCGTCAGCCAAGGCACAAAGGTTATCTTGATTTGTGCCAAAGGTGGTGTGGGAAAGACAACCTTGGCTCGAATCTATCTTCAGCAGCAATTTTGCTCATATATAGAGTTCCCCATCGCCAAGGAAACTCAAAACATCACATCAGTAGAAAGCTTAGTTGAGGAACGATTAAAGCAACTGGGTGAGGAACCGGGGAGGGAGTTTGGTGTATCGCTGGATCGGTTGAAGCGGAAGCTTCAGACAGAAAGAATCGGCGTGTTGATTGATAACCTTGAACCCGCCCTGGATAAAAATGGCAAGTTTATTGAACCTCATCGTGGCTATGTAGAGTTGTTGAGAGTTTTAAGCGATCCAACGGTGCAATCAGTCACGTTAGTTACTAGCCGCGAGTGCTTGCGAGAATCTGCTGTCACTGTTCGGCACTATCCCTTAGAGGGTTTAGATGTGGCAGCATGGCAGGCGTTTTTTTACAGTCGCAACATTCAAACCTCTTCTCCCTCCTTAAAAAGGGACGCTGGGGAGATTCTCCCCACAGGTGAGGTTGATTCTCCCGCCTTACATGAGATGCACAAAGCATATGGCGGCAATGCTAAAGCAATGGATATCCTCAGCAGTGCAATCCTTCAGGATTATGAAGGCGATTTAGAAGCATATTGGCAAGTAAATCAGGGAGATTTGTTAATTGAAAGAGACTTAGAAGATTTAGTTGCAACTCAGTTTAGCCGTCTGCAACAACTTGACTCTGATTCCTATAAACTCCTGTGCAGAATGGGATGCTATCGCTATCAAGATGTGCCTACTGTACCTGAAGGAGGGCTTTTTTGTTTGCTTTGGGATGTTCCGGAAGCAAAACATCGGCGGGTTATTAAGTCATTGAAAGATCGCTCTTTAGTTGAGTTTGGTAATGGTGAATACTGGCTGCATCCAGTAATTCGGGCAGAGGCGATAAGTCGGCTCAGGGCAAGTGAAGACTGGGAGACAGCAAACCGGAAAGCCGCAGAGTTTTGGACAGAGAGTGTTAAGGTTGTTGAAGTTGTAGAAGATGCAATGAGAGCATTGGAAGCTTACTACCACTACATAGAAATCAATGCTTATAAACAAGCATGTAACGTAATCATAAAAAAGAGAAAAACCCCAGAGAAAAAGAATGAGTTTCTTGGCAATTCCTTTTATAGATTAGGTTTATTACAATTAATGATATTTGTAATAGACAAAATAATAATATTTAGTTCTGGTCATGAATTCAGTCGAGTATACAATATTTTAGGTGATTTATATTGGCTTACAGGCTGTTTACATAAAGCCATTAAATATCATGAAAAATCGAGAGAAATGGCTATCGAATCTAAAGATAAAGAGCTTGAAATAATTTCCTTCTTCAACATAGGTCTTTGCCAAATAGATCTTGGAGAGATCCAAGAGGCAATAAATTTGTTTGAAAAAGTTACTTTTCTTGCTGAAACTAACGAATGTCACAGATGCGCAGTGTCTGCTTGGTATTGTCTAGCTTTCTTAAATTCCCAGTTAGGTCATGAACAGAAAGCATTAAGATTAGCCAATAAAGTTGAGCAAGAATTATCTCTAATAACGAGACAGTGGAGTGCGTGGAGTTCAGGATATAGCCTATTATTTTTAGGAGCAACTTATAAAAATTTAAAAAACAAAGAAAAGAGCTACAATCTGTATTGTCAAGCAATTTCATTTTCTGAAAGAGCAAACTATCCTCAAGTGAAAGCCAAAGCTTTAATCGGGTTAGCCGAGCTTTATAGAGAAGAAAATTTTGAAACAGCACTCTCTCATCATTCTGAAGCAATAAAATTGTTGGATAAGATTGGCGCTAAATGCGATATAGCTGAAGCTTACTATCAGCTAGGATTAACTTATCAAAAAATTGGTGAAGATCATAAGAGTCAGGAAAATTTTAAAAAGGCAATTCGACTCTTCAGCGAAATGGAAGCACCAAAGCAAGTTGAAAAGGTGCAACAGGCAATGAAAGCTGGAGACTAAAAATAGTATCAGGTTTTGCTACTTGTGTATGAGCCAGTAAGTGAGGTGATCGCGCAATGGACAAGGTAGCCCAATATCGACAGTATATTCAGACGTTACTGAGTCGTTATGCCCAAGCAGATGTTTCGGGCGATCGCTTGACGATAATTTTTGGCGTGGTTATTCAGTTTCCTGGCGATGAGCGATCGCTAAAAATCCCACTCTTCAAACAGTTCGGCAACAGACATGGAAAAACCTGGCACGACTTCTTCACCATCTAGCGCATCTTGAGAACGAAGGAAGCGATCAGGTTCGGGCGAATGGTAGATCAGAACATATTTTTCATCGGGATGAATGACCCAGATTAAGCGAGTGTCGTTCTCAAAGTACTCCACAATCTTTTGGTGGATTTCCTCAACTGTGTTGCTGGGTGAAAGAATTTCAACCGCCAGATCAGGAGAACCTTGAAAGAAACCACGGGGCGGACGCTTTAAGCCCTTGAGCCGTTCTTTAGAAACGAAGGATACGTCGGGCGATCGCTTATTCCCATTCTCTAAGGTAAATGCTGTACTGGAATCGCAAACTGTTCCCAACTTATGTTGCCGAACATATATTGCCAGAAGACCCCCCAGCAATGAGCCAATTTCACCATGCTCCATCCCTGAGTTGCCCATATCCACAAGCTCCCCATTCACCAACTCATAGCGATGCCCATCTTTGGACAATGCCATAAATTCCTCATCTGTCCAGACCTTTTTCTCAGTGGAGATTGTCATAACCCAAGCGTCCTGAGATGTTCCCGAATCCTTGCTTCTAGTGTGGCACGTTAGACGACTAGCTCTCGAGCGATCGCCTCAATGGTACTGACATCATCCTATATATGGTTTTCTGGCGGGTTTATGTCCGGACAGGGAAGCGGCGCAGCAGGTGAAAGAAGCGATCGCGATTGAGTTGGATATACCTTACGAAACGGTAAAAACTTACGCAAAACTGGCACGAAGAGCTTTGCCCTCTGGGTAACTAACGGCTCTATCTAGACGATAAATCAGTTGGGTTATATAAAAAACAGTTTCTACCTTAAGGACGACGAATCGCTTAATAGGCAGCTCTAGCCTTTTATTAAAGACACGGGTTGCTTATAAACCTGAATTGAAGATTTAACAGCTTCTTTAAATAAGCAAGAGTATTTTCGTTAAGACCGTTTGTATTAACGAGCTATAACTTTATGTCGTAAAACTCAATACAAATCTTAAAAAACTAGATAAGCAAGCCTAAGAATCAAATGTTATTTCGAGATCGAACAGACGCTGGTCAACAGTTAGCCCAGAAGCTTAACGCTTACGCTAACAGTCCGGACGTGCTGGTACTGGGATTGCCACGCGGCGGGGTGCCTGTGGCGTTTGAAGTTGCCAAAGCACTTAAGGCACCACTCGATGTTTTTTTAGTGCGTAAGCTGGGCGTACCTCGTCATGAAGAGTTAGCAATGGGGGCGATCGCCTCTGGTGGTGTTCGCGTTCTCAACGAAGATGTCGTCAAACCACTGCGGTTATCTGAGGAGAAGATTAATCGAGTCGCTGCTAAAGAGCAGGAAGAGTTAGAGCGGCGGGAAAAGGCTTACCGAGACGATCTTCCCCCACTGGATGTATGCGATCGCACAGTCATTATTGTCGATGACGGCTTGGCGACGGGTGCCACGATGCGCGTTGCTGCCCTTGCTTTACGACAACAACAGCCCAAAAAACTAATTGCGGCGGTGCCAGTCTCAGCACCTAAAACCTGCAATTTGCTCCGAGCGGAGGTAGATGAAATGCTCTGTGCTACCACTCCGCAGCCATTCCACGCTGTCGGTCTTTGGTACGACAACTTCTCGCAAACCACTGACGAAGAAGTTCGTGACCTATTAAAACGTGCCTCCTACGAACAATCTGTTGCTTCCAGCAATTAGCAAAGGACTATACCGCAGCAATCTATAAGAAGAGGGTTAAGGAAATGCCAGATGCAACACTGACCAAATTAACGAATCAAGTGCGTGAAGCCGCGCATCAGCTCACCGGGGCAGCTTCAGACTACGACCCCTTGATGGAGCTAATTGGTGATGCTCGTTTTGTACTCATCGGTGAGGCTTCCCACGGAACCCATGAATTTTATCAACAGCGGGCTGAAATCACGAAGCGATTGATTCAAGAGAAGGGCTTTACAGCAGTAGCGGTTGAAGCCGACTGGCCGGATGCTTACCGCGTTAACCGCTATGTACGCGGCGCGAGTGATGATGCCAGTAGCATTGAAGCACTGGCTAACTTCCAACGTTTCCCGACCTGGATGTGGCGGAATACAGATGTGGTCGATTTTGTCAATTGGTTGCGCGAATACAATGACGCCCTGCCTCAATCTTCTAAAGTCGGCTTTTACGGTCTGGATCTCTATAGCCTACATAACTCGATCGAGGAGGTGCTGCGGTATCTTGACAAGATTGACCCAGAAGCAGCACAACGGGCACGCTACCGTTACTCCTGTTTTGATCATTTTGGCGAGGATAGCCGATCCTACGGGTACGCGGCTAGCTTTGGACTGAATGAATCTTGCGAGAAAGAAGTTGTCAACCAACTTGTAGAACTGCAACGCGGTGCGACTGAGTACGCCCAGCGCGATGGTCGCCTGCCAGAGGATGAGTATTTCTACGCTGAGCAGAATGCACGGTTAGTAAAGAACGCGGAGGAATATTACCGCTCGATGTTCCGGGGTCGGGTTTCTTCGTGGAATTTGCGCGATCGCTACATGGCTGAAACCCTCAACCAACTTGTTGAGCATTTTGAGCAGCAGGGACAGCCGATGAAGGTCGTGGTTTGGGAGCACAACTCGCACCTAGGAGATGCCCGCGCCACAGAGATGGGGGATGCTGGGGAACTCAATGTCGGTCAGTTGGTGCGTCAGCGCTATGATCGCGATGCGGTTTTGGTCGGCTTTAGCACCTATACGGGTACTGTCACGGCTGCCTCAGATTGGGGCGCACCCGCTGAACGCAAGCGCGTCCGTCCGGCACTCCCAGGTAGTTACGAGTACTTGTTCCACGAGACGGGGTTGCCGCGCTTTATGCTGAACCTGCGGCAAGATAGTCCAGCCGTAGAAAAGTTGCGTCACCCGTTATTGGAACGCGCCATCGGTGTTATTTATCTCCCGCAATCGGAGCGTGCTAGCCATTACTTTTCGGCACGGCTACCCGATCAGTTTGACGCCATACTTCATATTGATGAAACCCAAGCACTCGAACCTTTAGAGCGCACTTTCCAATGGGATAGGGGCGACGCACCGGAAACTTTTCCTTTCCAGGTGTAAGGTGCAAAAATTTGCCATGTCTGCATAAGGCTAGGGCTATACAAGTCAGTAGGGGGGCAATGTCTCCCGACAATTTCTTTTTTTAAGGGTAGTGGAAAGCTCCTTTGAGCTGAATTTTAGTAGGGGCGATCGCTCTTTTCATGAGGTTGGCGATCGCATCTTTCGTTCCGCCAAGTAACAAGCGCCATGTCCAGAGTACCGAAAAATTACGCCCGCTTCCGTTGAACAACGGCGGTTACAATGCCGATGCCGAATACTCCGAGTAACGCAAAGCCTAAAAGTAACTGACTACCCTCAAAGATTCCAGCACCAGCCGCTACCCAAAGTGGCTTGGCAATAAGGATGCTGACAACTAGCGCTAGTAAGTAGCTTCGCCAGGGGGTTTTGGTCAGCCCGACAGCATAAGCGGCGAAATCAAATAATCCTGTCATTAAAAAGCCTGTCATCAGGAAAAAGTTGCCTTCCAAGTGTCGTTGACCGAGGCGATCGACCTTGTCCATAAATTGCTGACCGACAAACCGCTCTACTAAGCCGCGTCCATAGCGACGAGCGATATAGAAGTTGAATGTACAGGAGATTAGATCGGCTAGCGCAACTATCAGCAATCCTTGAGTAAAGCCAAACAGACCTCCTGCCAAAATCGCGTAAGCGGTTCCCGGAAGTACTGGCACAATGATGCTGGTAAAGCGCAGTCCAAACAGGATCGCAGGTGCCCAGATGCCAAAGCGATCGACTTGTTCTCGCACTTGCTCAATGCCAATTTTGTTGAGTAGCCAGATAGCTAGAGCAATGAGAACTGCAATCAGAACCCATCGAAGAATTTTCAGCCCGTTGTATTTCATGGGGTTTAACTACTGGAAACCTATCTGGTATGGTGGCATGAAATAGATGGGACTGCGATGGAGCGATCGCGCAAGTTTGTTTGAGGATGCGATCGCGTAGCGTAGTGGAGGCGCTCTCGTTAGGGTACCGAAGATGATCGCTCTGAGTTGGGCTGCCAATCCCACTCCTAGTTGAGAATTATCATATAGACTAGAACAAACACACTAGCCGTTTCGCTGTTTGCCCGAATCGATTTATGTCCATAAACTTGTACCGTTCAAGCATTACCCGACTCACAAAGGAAAAAGCCAATTTAGAGCAGGAGCTTGCACGCGAACGTAATAAAATCGCACAGATTCAAAACTATATATCTTCAATCAGGCGAAGTATTACAAGCAGTACGAGCATTAGCACTCAACAGTCTAAGCAACGGCAACTCGACTCTAAGCAGAAAGATTTAGCTCAATGCCAAAAGAAATTGGCGGATTTAGAGACTAAAATTTCCACGAAAATGGCTGATATAAACCGCAACTTGCAAAGGTTAGAGCAATCTGAAAAGCAAGAGCAGAAGAAGCAAGATGCTGACGCTAAACGTCGTCGAGATGAGGAACTGCGTCATGCAAAAACAGTTACTCGTGAAACAGAGAGACAAGCACAACTCCAGAATCAACTTAAAGATAGTCGTTTAATTATCGACTTAGCCCGATTGCCTGAAACAATTAAAGTTCTCTTTTTAGCGTCAAACCCTATCGACCAAAACCAACTCCGGCTAGATGAAGAAATACGTGCGATTACAGAGAAAATTCGAGCGTCAGAACACAGGGATTCGGTTCAACTCGTATCTAGATGGGCAGTACGTCCTTCTGATATTCTCCAAGTATTAAACGAACTGAAACCTCACATTGTCCACTTCAGTGGACACGGTTCAAGTAGTAATGAACTTGTTTTTCAAACTAATGATGGCAGCACTAAGTTAGTAAGTAAGGAAGCGATAGTCACGACCATGAGTAGCGTCACTGATAACATTCGCATGGTAGTGTTTAACGCTTGCTTTTCTCACGCTCAAGCAGAAGCAGTTATACAACACGTAGACATAGCTATCGGCATGAATCATGCAATTAGCGATAATGCTGCGCGAGTATTTGCTGCCCAGTTATACTCTGCGATTGGATTTGGACGTTCTATCAAGCAAGCTTTTGATCAGGGTGTAGCCGCTTTACTTTTGGAAGGAATTCCTGAAGAAAATACACCAGTACTCTTTACACAGGATGGTTTAGCTTCAGAGAGTATTATCCTGGTTCGTCCGCCTAGCCTAATTATTGACGATTATCTATACTGAATCAGCGCAGCCTCACGCCTCACTGTAGCAGACGGCTCGGAACCCTTTGTGTTTCGTTCGAGGTTAATTGCCGCCACTCAACTTTACCTTTATGCCTTATCAAATGCCATAGCACCGCTCCTCGCCGAAGGTTGGGTTGACGTCAGAAAACCCAACATCCACATTCAATAATATTTAATTTCTCTTATCCTCAGCCTCTCCTAATGAAAAGAGCGAGCAACCTAAATTAGGAGTGAAGCATGGGGGTTGCATAGTTACAGAATGACTTAGTAGTTCAACACTCCAAATTTCGTTTCAAATCATTACGTCAATGTGCAACGCAGAAGCATGAGTTGGCTCTGGTGCGTGTTCACCAGCCTATTGTAATGAATGATAGGAGCGATCGCACCAATAAATGTAGAGGCTGAACGGCGCGATCGCTCAAGCTTGAAATTGGGACAATAACCAGGTACTTACTTTGCCATGATTCATTTGCCGACTACGCCGTAATGCTTCTTCTAACAGCGAAATATCCAAACCTGGAAGTACCTGGGACTGGTAAATTCTGCGACTACCTTGATTCTGGATCTCAAACGCAATCAGTTGAACATTTTGAACATCAATAATCCAATACTCCCGAACTCCAAGTGCTTCGTAGAGTAAACGTTTCTCACCTTTGTCATCTGCCAGGGAAGAGTAGGCAACCTCAATTACTAGATCGGGAGGTGGGTAGCTATCGAGATCGATTATAGTTACTTCCCAAGGAACTGTTTCTGCATTCGCACCCAGATAAAACGAAACATCGGGTTGCGCTTCTGCACAGTCCGTTTTGCGGTAGGTGCAGTTGTCATGACCATCGAAGTCAATGTCTCGAACACCCGCGAACAGAGAAATCGCAGCAATAACAATGAAATGGTCGCGGGAATGAGGATTACCAAGTGCAGACATCTCCAACCTCATGCGTCCGTCATAGTAGTAGCCTCTGGCTTTTTCGGAGCTAGGATCGTTGATTGCCAGAAGGTATTCGTTCCAGGTTGCATTTACCCAGGTATCGGTTGGTAGTTTCGCTTGCAGTTGGCTCATAACAACCATGATTGGCTACCGATTTCTAACATCTTAACGTAGGAGAGATCGCCTCCCGTTATCCCCAGAACAGGGATAACAAGATGACGCAACTACCACTGGATATCCTGGCACAGGATGCGATCGCTGCTTTGACCAAGAACCATGCTCAATGCGATCGCACACTCAGAATGTGGAGGATTAACAGTGCGATCGCTCAAGCTGAAACTGAAACAACAATCCTAGGTCTTAGAGTTAGACAAGTATGGATCAATAGTAAAGCACTACCTTGCAGCAGTTCTTTACTATTGCTCTCCTGCGAGAACTTGTTAGAACAGGAGTGGAACAGGCAATTGAAACCTTGGAGATTAAAATCCAATGATTATGCAAGCTGAAGAGAAAAAGGTTTACACACCTGAAGAATATCTTGAGTTTGAGGTTAACTCAGAAGAACGGCATGAATATATCAATGGTGAAATTGTCCTGATGGCTGGCGGAACCCCTAATCACAATCAAATTACTCTGAACCTCAGTAGTTCGCTGAATTTTGCGTTCAAGCGTCAACCTTATCGAGTGTTCGTCACCGATCAACGACTCTGGATTCCGAGAAAACGCATCTATACCTATCCTGATGTCATGGTAGTTTCAGGTGAATTGCAACTACAAGCAGGACGGCGAGACACTATTACTAATCCCTTGATGATTGCTGAAGTGTTGTCAGAATCTACTAGAAGCTATGACAAAGATGCAAAATTTGCCGCCTATCGAACGATTCCTAGTTTTCAGGAATATCTTCTTATAGATCAATACACGATGCACATTGAGCACTACTTCAAAACTGAGCAAAAACGCTGGGTATTTGCTGAGTATGATGATGTCGATGAAATAGTTTCTCTAAACTCGCTTTCATTCCAAATAACGCTTGCAGATATTTATGACAAGGTTGAGTTTGAGTCAGCAGAAGCAAGCAACAGTTAGAAGGCAGTCAATTCTACAACTCCCTGGATTCTGGATCTCAAATGCGATCGCCAAAAACAAAAACCTCAATAACGATGATGTCATTGAGGTTTTTTAATTGAGTACAACTACCTTAAAAACTATCTGTTTCTGTTCGCGTTCCCGTTGCTCCTGGTTGGAGGAACAAGTTACTCGCAGAATCATTTTGATAGACACAGGTAATCTCCGGCGAACCCTCAAGAGTACCTGTGTAGCCAAAGGTATTCATCCGGTTTTTGCAATCGCGTACCTGCTCTGAGGAGATAAGATTCCGTTGTTCTAGAATTGACCAGTTATTGCGACGGAGAACGCATCCGGGTCGCATAGCTGGCTGAGTCACGTACACATTAAAAGGGTTGAGAGTCAAGTAAACGCGCAAATCCGTCACCATGGCGCTGGCTCCATATTGAACGCAAAGCTCAGGATTGGGCGCACTCCTGTCAATAACTTCACGAGAGGCAACGTTTTCTGGGTTAAACGACGCCGTCGAGCTAAAGGCGATACCAATGCCAATTCCCAGGATAAAAATGCCTCCAATCAGTGCCAGAGAAGTGTAGTTAAATAAGGCGCTTATCGGGTTAGATCGCTTATCGATTGGGGGTTTGGGTTCAGGGGGTCTGGATCTGCGTTTCATCGTTGACGAAGTTTTAGAGGCTTAGGGGAAATGTGATAGTAGCAGTTTCTTTCTTCAGTATGTCTAGAGACACTTCAACTGGGTCAGATTCCTGAAACAATGCCGATCTTCAATCATTATTGAAACAGGAATTTCCTAGATCCTAGCCAATTTAGAGCGATGTTGCATAGCCCAGTTGAATCTGTCGTTTCTTGCCTCCCTAGGCTTGCTTGTAGGAGCTGGGAATCGGCACCCACGAGGACAGTCTTGATTTCAACCCAGAAAATTCAATTTGGCGATCGCTTCTAAAAAGTAAAGGTTAAATTCCCGGCTTACTCCTCCTGACGCTCTTCGTGCTCCTTAAGCAGGGTAGCCACTCGTTTTTGAATTTCTCTGTGGCGTTCCACACCTTCGTAGGCATAGCGATTGTAGCCATTTTCAACGATCGCGCTTTCCAAATTACGGATTCGCTCTTCTGTATTTGGGTGAGTTGAAAGCCACGCAAACACAGGCCCCGTGCGGTCTTCCTCATTCAGCGTTACCATCAGATTTCGCATCCCATCGGCGGAGTAGCCGCTCGAAACGAGAATGCGTGTCCCTAAAGCATCCGCCTGCCGTTCCATATCCCGGTTGTAGTTGAAGACGATGAGATTGGCGGCGGTACCTCCAAGGGGGAAATACTGGGTCACATTGGCAATCAAATTCCCTTGTGTTGCCAGTTGGAAGCCATGAGACAAGACCGCATGGGAGAGTTCGTGTGCCAGCAAACCAGCTAACTCTGCCTCAGATTTCGTCTTCATAATTGCTCCCGCATTGACAAAAATTTTGCCTCCTGGCAGAGCAAAGGCATTGAGGCGATCGTCCGCCACGACATGAAACTCATACTCAAAATCGCTGCGTCCGGCAACAGTCGCCAATTTATTCCCAATCTCCTGGACGTATTCCAGTACCTGTTCGTCTTCTACTAAGGTTAGCTGTCGTTGAGCTTGGTTAGCGATGCTTTCGCCGACAGCAGATTCACCCCGTAGTAGCATAGTCGTGGTTTGCACTGCCGAGATCGGGCCGAACAAATTTCCCGTTACAACATAGCCGAGGACACCTGTAATCGCATTGGCGATCGCGCTTCCTCGTAAGTCAGCACGTAAATGAGACTGATAGCGTTCTAAATTCTGATCGGCGAGTTGAGCAAACTCATCTGCTTGGGGAGAGGTGATGTTAAACAAGGCAAACTGACGTGCCGCTAGAGAGGCTTCCAGCCATTTTTTCTCTTCGCCCAAAGCAACAATCTTGGCTTTCAACAACTCTGGTTCATAGGGATAGAAATTTGTCGCCTGTTCTAAAACCTCTAGGGAGTCTTCTTCCCGCCCATACTTTTTCAACGCTTGAGCATAGCGCAAATGACCAGGGATAAATTCTGGATACTGCTCGACTAACAACTGCAGAGGTACCAAAACTTTCGTTTGTAGATTTTGCTCTAACCCGGCTGTTGACTGACGCCAGTACACACTTCCGGCGGGGGAAAGCTGGCTAGGCTCGTAAATTGGCTCAGGACGCTGAGTTGCTGCGGCTTCTGTCTCAAAGGGGGTCTTTGCTTCCCGATACAGCTTTTGGGCGGCGGCAGTTTGCCCATTTATATAGAGTCTGTCTGCCTCGATCAGCTTTTCTTGGCGGGCAATTTCTTCTGGCGAGAGGGCAGGTTCTTCTTCCGTAGCGGTGGCTGCGTCTTCTTCCGTGTCTATGATCTCTTCTTCAACTTCCACCTCTTCAGCATTGGTTACTGCCTCAGATGCCGCCTCTGCTTCTACTGCTTCAGTTGCCCCTGTCACCTCCGGTACGTCGTCTTCGACAGGGGTGACATCAGGAATCACAATTGTTTCGACGGGGGTGGAGATGCTTTCCTCACGAGTTGGGAGCGGCTCAGAAATGACAATCACATCCATAGGCGATCGCGATTCCATTGTTTCGGCTACAACAGCCGTGGTAGTAGGCAGCAGGACACTGACAGAGAGCAACAGCGAATTCCTGAGAAGTTTCATCGGGGATTTTAAGGATTTTTCAATCAGTTTAATTACTGTTTAGCAAAAGTTGGTGGTTTTTAGCATTAGAGCATGGCACTTGCTCATCAGCATCCACACCTATATTCAACGCGATCGCGATCGCCATTACTTTAGCTGAGGTAAACACTCCTCCTGCCGAAACTCAAGTAGTTCACTCGCTTGCAACTAATACTTCACAATTGAAAAGAGGTATTGTACCGATTCTCTAAATGCTTGCTACAGATACTTTTCTTGCTCCCCTTTTTTAAAGAGGGTTGAGGGGGATCTATGTATTGCCCCCTAAAAGGGAAATGGCACTATACCGAGTACAATCGGTTCAGACCAGAGTCAATCTATTTATTTAGTCTACTCAGATTAGACCTCTTGCAAAAATGTACCAGACCCCTCCCCAACCCTCCCCTTAGTAAGGGGAGGGGGCAAGATTTCAAGTCTCCCCCTTTAGTAAGGAGGGATTAAGGGGGGTCTATTCGACTTATGCAAGAGGTCTATTTTTTATTCCCCACAATTTACCAGTAATCAATTGAATGACTGCTATTAGAAAGTGGAAACCGCTCCACTCACAACTCGTTTTTGATAATCAATGGTGTCAGGTTAGGCAAGATACGGTTGAATTACCAAACGGTAAAATCATTGATGACTATTTCGTCCATATTCGACCCGATATTGCCCTTGTGCTAGCCGTCACAACAAATCAAGAGATTGTCTTCGTTCGTCAGTATCGTCATGGAGTTGGCAAAATCTTACTTGAGCTTCCGGGTGGTAGTTTCGATCCTCAAGTAGAAGATCATCTAACAGCGGCTGCCAGAGAGCTAGAAGAAGAAACCTGCTATGTGGCACAGCAGCTAACTGAACTAGCAATTTTGTATGATAATCCAGTTAAAGATACCAACAAAATTCATCTTATTCTTGCTAGTAATGCTCAACCCACAGGTAAGCAACAATTAGATATCACTGAAGCGGTTGAGATTGAATTGATTCCGATTCAGGATGTTATCGGAAAGATTGCATCGGGGGAAATTTGTGTTTCCGGTACGATCGCTGCTTTGTTTTTAGGTTTAGATCACTTGGCTAAACGTTCCCCTAGTTGAATTATTTTATACAGGATTACTCAAGAGCGTACATAGAGGTTGAAGTTGAGACGCATCCTTTATCCTGTAGTAGAGGAAAATCTTTGATTCGACGATACTCTGCGTAATTCTCTGCTATCTGATGCCTTGAAAAAATCATCAGCGCCAGAATTTTTTCGTCTTGAAGAATGATCCGCGATCGCGGTAACGAACTTTTTTTTCTCTATCTCCATCCTCGGCATGGTTGCAATTAGGGCAACAACAGCCTGATCATTTAGGGGTGGCGAAAAAAAGTAACCCTGCCCATATTCACATCCTAGGGCTTTGAGCTTCAGCAACTGCTCCTCGGTTTCCACCCCCTCAGCAACGACATCTAATTTCAGACTGTGAGCTAGAGGGATGATCGCTTTGACGATATCTAAATTTTTTCCCTGCTTGTCTATGCAACTGATAAATGAACGATCGATTTTGAGCGTATCGATGGGAAGGCGGTGCAAATAGCTCAACGACGAGTAACCTGTACCAAAGTCATCAATGCTGATTTGGATTTGTCGCTGTTTCAGTTGTGCCAAGATAGTCGCCGCCGCCTCCGCATTTTCCAGGAGAATGCTCTCCGTAATTTCCAGCTTTAAGCTTTCAGCTTTTAACCGAAAGGCAAAGCATAGCTCGTCAATTCGTTCAATTAGTCCCGGTTGTACAAGTTCTCTGGCTGATAAATTGACACTAATGCTCAAAGGTGAGCTTTTGGGAAATCGCTCTTGCCAGAGGCTAAGTCGTCGGCAGGATTCCTCCAGTACCCATTCCCCCAAAGAGACAATCAGCCCCGTTTCTTCTGCCATCGGAATAAATTCACTCGGAGAAACCATCCCCAGCGTGGGATGCTGCCATCTCACTAGGGCTTCAAACCCAACAACTCTGCCTGTCGTGAGGGAAACAATAGGCTGATAGTTGAGATGAAGCTGTTGGCATTTGATCGCTCGTTGTAGGTCAGTTTCTAGCTGGAGGCGTTCAACGGCGTGAGTCTGCATGGCTCGATCAAAAATTGCCGAACCGCCCCTACCTTGTGTTCGGGCGTGGTGCATTGCCATGTCAGCGCCACGGAGAAAGTCTTCCGGTTGGTCATAACCAATAGTGCTGAGGACAATTCCAATGCTGGTGCTGGAGGAGACGACAAGACCATCGAGTTTGAAGGGAGTTTTTAGGGCTGTCTGAATTTGATCGGCTCTGTCTTGGGCTGACTGGGGGTTTTGAATATCTCCCAGGAGTAGGGCAAATTCATCTGTACCGACCCGTGCAAAAATATCTCCAGGGTTGAGGTACGTCTCTAGGCGACGAGCGATCGCCACTAGCAATTGCTCAGCTAGTAAGTGCCCTAGACTGTATTTAACGATTTGGTAGCGGTCGATATCCAAAAACAAGACGGCGAACAAACCGTGGAGTTTTCGCTGGCTTTGCTCGATGCGTTTCTGAATACTGTTGAGAAACGACCTTTGGTTAGGTAACCCCGTCAGGGTGTCATTAAACGCGAGGTATTCCAGTTTGAAGAGTGCTTGTTTGTGTTCTTGGCGTACCTGTGCTTCTCGAAGTTCCCGCTCTAGCGCCGGCACCAGTCGTGCAAGTTTCGCTTTGAGTAGATAGTCATGAGCTCCAGCGGTCATCGCGGCGGCGGCAGTCTCATCACCAATGCTGCCGGAAACAATAATGAAGGGGATGTCGAGCTGCTTTTCCTGCAACAACGCTAAGGCAACTGTGGCACTAAACTGCGGTATTGAATAGTCAGCGAGGACAATATCCCACCGCTGCTGATTGAGAGCCGCCATCATCGCGGCGGGTGTGTCTACTCGGAGATAAACAGGGTTGTAACCACCGCGTTCTAATTCATAGACCAGCAGCTCTGAATCCTCTTCCGAGTCATCCACAATCAATACTCGCACTGGCTTGTTCATTACACTCTTGCTATCGGGGGTACTTCATTCAACTGTAGCCAGTACAAGCCTAGTTGTCGCACTGCGTCTTGAAACTGGCTAAAGTCTACTGGTTTGCGGATATAGCTATTACAGCCAGTACTATAACTGTTTATCAGATCTTGTTGTTCGCTTGAGGTAGTCAAAATAACAACAGGAAGTAACTTTGTACGGTCATCAGCACGGATACGGCGCAAAACCTCTATGCCGTCAATTCTGGGTAACTTCAGATCTAGCAGGACAAGCGTGGGCAACGGGTTGAGTCTGCGGCTCGTCAATGTATCTGTGGCAAACAGATAATCCAGTGCTTGCACGCCATCGCGGGCAACAACAAAGTTCGGGGAAAGCCCACTTTCTTCAAAAGCTAGTAGAGTTAATTCTTCATCATCGGGATTATCTTCTACCAATAAGACAACTTGGCTGGTCATTTATTTAGTCTTAAGAAAATATTATTCTCAATATTTTCAGCTAAACTCAATGATTTTTGTAACGGTAATTCCACGACTCTTTAAGGAGATAAATCTCAGTAAAAGCATTCTAGCATTCATCCAAAAAGCTCATGGTGTAAAGTCTTTAAAATTTCGATAAGATCAATTACTAGAACTTTAAAAAGTAACCGATGTCGCTTTTATTTATGAAGCTAACGTAAATTGTGATCCGTTTTTAGTAGTATTTAAGCCAATTTTATGAAGGCAGCGTAAAGTAGAACGTTGCGCCTTGTTCAATTGCTGCTTGAGACCAAACTTTTCCCCCGTGGCGATGAATAATTCGTTGGACAGTAGCCAAGCCAATTCCGGTTCCCGGAAACTCACGTTCAGTGTGTAACCGTTGAAAGGCTTGGAATAATTTATCGGCATAAGCCATATCAAAGCCTGCTCCATCATCACGGACAAAATAGGCTAATTGGTCGTCAAATTGATCAGTAATACCAAACTCAATTCGGGCAGTATCGTGATGGGAGGTGTATTTCCAGGCGTTGTTGAGAAGATTTTCTAAAACAATTTGGAGGAGTTTGGCATCACCATTGGCAATTAAGTCAGGAGCGATCGCGATTTCAACTTCTCGCTGGGGTTGCACCTGGCACAGGTTGGCGACAACCATAAGAGCGATCGCGCTCAAATTCACTGGCGCGTGGCACATTTCGCTGCGGGTGATGCAGGAGAGCAGCAACAGATCGTCAATCAGTTCTCCCATCCGATGACTATTGGCACAAATTCGTTGCAGGTAGTGTTGCCCTTTTTCATCAAAGCGATCGCTATAACGTGTCAACAACACCTGACTAAAACCATTAATTGACCGCAGGGGCGCACGCAAATCGTGAGAGACGGAGTAGGCAAACGCCTCCAGTTCTAAATTGGCGGCAGTGAGTTGGGCAGTGCGCTCCAGTACGCGATTTTCTAGCTGTTCGTTGAGTTCTTGGATTTCCTGCTCGGCTTGTTTGCGTTCAGTGATGTCATACAAGATAACGACTGCCGCCGTAATTTCTCCAGAAACGTCACGAATCGGAGTCGAGCTAGTCAGCATCACCCCATAGGTACCATCACCCCGCAGCACGACAATCTCCTCTTTGGCGATCACTTCTCCCATCGTTAGGGAACGGGCTAGGGGCCACTCGTGGGGTTGGTAAGCTCGTCCATCGGGATGAAAACCCTTCCACTCCCGGTACTCTTCAATGCTGGCTGACGGCAAAAAGGGATGACGCCAGATTTGCTCGACTTGCTGGTTGCCCATCGTCAGCCTTCCCGAAGGTGCTTCGCCAATGAAGACTCCCGCAGGCATTTGTTGCAGGATTGCTTCAAGTTGCGATCGCTCTTGTTCGAGCTGCTTGAGCGTCAAGTCCCGTTCTTCCTCAGCCCGAACCCGCTCCGTAATGTCCATCACTGAGCCAATCATCCGGATTGGGTTGCACTCATCGTCATGAACAATATAGCCCCGGTCAATGACCAGACCATAAGACCCATCAGCGCGCCGATAGCGGTATTCCTCCGACCAGATGTTGCCACCGTTATGAACTACCGCATGAATGCTTGCTGTGTATCGCTCGTAGTCATCGGGATGGATCATCTCATCCCACCAGTTGGCATCAGGCGGGATATCTGCTCTTGAATAACCGCTTAAAGTCTCAATACCGTCATTCCACTCCAAGTGGTTAGTGACTATATTCCAGTCCCAAATTGCATCATTAGTTGCCCGTGCTACCAATTGGTAGCGAAGTTTTTCCTCTTGCAAGGCTTCCTCAACCCGCTGGCGTTCCAGTTCGGCTCCTGCTCGTGCCGCAAAGATACTAACAATGGATTTAGTCCGCTGCTCTTCTGTAAAGGGTTTATCATCTAGTACGCACAGATGACCGATCAACATTCCTGAAGTGTCGAACATCGGCACTCCCAGGTAAGACACCGCCTCCATACCGATAACGGTGGGATCTTTGGGAAAGAGTGTCTGTAAATTATCCGGGTAGTAATGTATTTCTTGGTGCTGAGTAACTAACTTGCAGGGACTTGATGCCAAGTCATACTCAAAGTTTTCCACCAACTGCTCCCCTGACCAGAAGGCAATGGCTTTGGCGCAGTCTACTTGCTGATCAACGCATTCCGACACCAGTGCATAGCGCACACCGAGGGCGGCGGCTAGGTGACGAACCAGCATCCGGAAAAATTCACTACCCGTCACCGCTGCTGTGCCAGCCACAAGGTTTTGCAGTGCTTCTTGGGCGCTTAAGCGATCGCTAATATCTTCGGCAATCTGAATAAAATACTTTGGCGTACCCGCCGCATCCCGCACCAGCGACACCGTTAAATTAACCCAGACGTGAGCACCATCTTTGCGGATGTAGCGTTTTTCTAAGGAGTAAGTCTGAATCTCCCCAGTTAAAATTTGGCGATAGTAGCCAACATTGACCGCTAGGTCATCAGGATGGGTAATTTTTGAGTAAGTCAGCTCTGATAGCTCCGCTACGGTGTAGCCAACAATGTCACAAAGCCGTTGGTTAACTAGAAGCAACCGTCCATCCATCGCGACTTGGGCAATGCCTACGGCTGCCTGATCAAATAGCACCCGGAAGCGCTGTTCGCTCTCTCGGAGTGCTGCTTCCGTCTGTTTACGTTTGGTCACATCGACTACTATCCCCGTCTGGCGGATAACATGACCGACTTGATCGCAAACAACATGCCCTTTTACTTCTAGCCAGTGGACACTTTGATCAGACCAAATAACGCGGAATTCAATCTGTAACTCTTCCCGGTTCTCAACGGCATCAGCCACCGCCTGCATCACAACTGCGCGATCGCTCTTATGGACGAAGTGGCAAAAATCTTCGTAGGTATTAATAAATTGCCCTTTTTCCAAGCCAAGCAGCACTTTTGTGTTTTCAGAACAAACCACTTTATTGGTAATTAGATCCCAATCCCAAATCCCCGTATTGGTGGCATTGAGCGCTAAGTTGAGGCGTGACTCACTCGTAAGCAATGCCGCTTCTGCACACTTACGCTCTGTGATGTCTACTGCCATCGAGATCACTAATCGTTTACCATCTACCAACTGACCTAAAGGAGCAGAACTGAACTCCCAAACACGGCTGATACCTGCTTTGGTTGTCAGCGTAAATTCTCCCTCATCCACTCGGCTCTCAAGCTTGTAAAGTCGCTCAATTTTATCGTGGGCGAGTTGGTAGGATTCTCCATACGCCCGTTGTGTCCAATCAGCTATCGTGGGAATCTCCGCGTGGGTGTAACCCGTCAATTTTGTCCAGGTGGAGTTGAGTTGCACCACTTCCCCATCTTCGGCATGAATCAGCATAGGAAACGGTGCATTGACAAACGCCTGCCGAAACCGTTCTTCACTTTGGCGCAGTTCTTGTTCTAAACGCTGCAACTGGCTCACCTGCGCCGCCAACTCTGCTTCGCGTTGCTGCCGTTCCCTCTGTACGAGGGCGTTATAGGTTTGAAAAAATGCGTCTAATTGGGGTTCAGCTTGCAGTAACGGCGCTAAATGCAATTGAGCGCGTTGATCCTCGGCAACACAAAGGTCGGGATAGCTTTCAGCCCATTGATGACAAAACTTGATGTAACCCAAAAATGCTACCCAATGACCATACAGTACAGGGCCTAAAAACGAGCGTACTTGGGCGCGACATGCCTCTGCTTTAGTAGGCTGGATAAACATAAATACCCCCAGGCGCACCAGAGCATCTTCCACAGCCGAATCAGGCTCGATCCCCGACGTAATATCGGGATAGTTGGGCTCGTCTGGCAAAGGCGATCGCTCCCCGATAAACTGCAAGTCCGCTGTGATATCTTCCAGAAGCATTGCTGCGGGTTGAGTAATGAGTTCCAGAATTTCTTGGGCAGATACTTCCAGCGATCGCAAGCTGCAACAGTGACACAACAGGCAGTATGAAACCGAACAATAGCGCGATAAGTAAGCAAAAATTTTTTCTTTTAATAAAGTCGGCAACGGGTTGAAGAAATAAGCACTGCGAGTCTGTTGCCAAAGAGATTCCAGCAGTTGAGGGATGTCAAGGGCTGGGGCGAAGAACGGGAGGAAATATCCGATTTCCGCTACAATTTCTGCCTGAATTTGGGTGCTGCTTCGCATGGGATGCACATTTATACGGCTAGGGGAGCTGTTTGCCTCAGTCATCATTCGTGACATTACACTACAGTTTTAGTCTGTGTCAGTGCCAATGACATTAGCTGAAAACTCCTGTCATTTATGCTATAGAGCATCAGGAGTAAAGAAGCAAGAAGGGCAGAGTGAGCTAGGGACAAACACTTTAGAGGCGAGTAATAAGTATCTTTATTAGTCGCTTATTTATTATTAATTCGTCATATTCTCTTAACAAGAACTACAATCATTAATCATCATCGTCGTCGCGATGTCGGTACTGAATCATGATGACGATAACTGTATTCGTAATCCTGTAGTCCTGGTTCGCGATCGCATCGCCCCAACTCCAAACAATTATTGTATTCCCCTACAGATTACCGCTCAACAAATTAAAAAATATTTGCTAAATAAGTAGACCCAAACAAATCAAACTTTGTGTTGCAATGTAAAACTTTCTTAAATTGATTTACAGTGCGGCCTTCAGCTCTGACTAAAAACCTTTAAGTATTCACTTCGTTCTACTTGGTGCGATCTTGGCTTTACCTTTACTTTTTTATAGATAAGTACCTCAACCTAAAAACAGAAGAGGTAGTAGCGTGTTAGGGGTAGCCATAACCCACGCTTTAAATTCAGCGAATTTAATATTTAACTAAGTTGATGCCTTAACAGTTCCATTAAAAAAAGGTTATATTTATTCTTCTTTTGCTTCTTCATCTAAACTATAAGAGAAATTTTCTCAAAGATAACTATTTGGATAGATGACAAGGGTGATTAAATCCCTGATAATTTGCTTTAGTAGCATCAACCCCTGTCCTGAAGAATACAACCTAAGTAAGTATTTTCTAGACAGTTGATAGTTGGCTGATTCACATCTTGCACCACCCTCCTAATCCTCCTGTTCCATGCATGGGGGGAACTGGTAATTAAAAAATTAGTTTCTCTCCTAATTTATGGGGGTTAGTGCAAGATCCGAATTGAGCAACTTTTGCGGCTTGGTGAGAGGGTTTAAGAGGAGGAGAGGATATGTGGATTGAGCGACTAGCGCGGTTAGGGTATGCCGCCAAGGGAATTGTGTATGCGATTGTTGGTGTACTTGCTGTACAAGCAGCATTTGGGCAAGGTGGCAGAACGACGGATACTCAGGGCGCTCTGACAACGATCGCCTCACAGCCTTTTGGTAAGTTTCTCTTAGCCTTGGTAGCAGTTGGGCTGGTGGGTTATTCGCTTTGGCGCTTTGTGGAAGCGTGGGCAGATCCCGATAACAAAGGCTCTGATGCGAAGGGATTAGCAACGCGCTTCGGTTATGCCATTAGCGGTCTGATTTATGCGGGTTTAGCCTTTAGTGCTATCGGACTGATTTTAGGAACGGGAGGCGGCGGTGGTGGTGACAATACTCAGCAAGACTGGACAGCAAAGGTACTGGCTCAACCATTTGGTCAATGGCTCATTGGGTTACTGGGGGCGCTTATTATTGGTATTGGCTTTTATCAGTTTTATAAAGCCTACAGTGCCAAGTTTCGCAAAGAGTGGAAACTGCGGGAAATGAGTTCTCAGGAGGACACTTGGGCAACGCGCATCGGTAGATTTGGGTTGGCAGCACGGGGCGTCGTTTTCGTAATGACTGGTTTTTTCCTCATCCAAGCAGCACGTCAATCCGATGCTAGTGAAGTACGAGGATTAGATGGGGCATTACAGGCTCTAGCGCAGCAAGCTTACGGTAAATGGCTGCTGGCGATCGTTGCCCTTGGGCTAGTTGCCTATGGTCTGTACATGGGAGTGCAAGCACGATATCGGCGGATTTCTAGCCATTGAGAAATTCATTTATAATCACTTCCCGACCCATAGATCAGGGCATCAAGCCAGCGATGGTAATAGTATTGCGCTACGGGGGGGAGAGTTTTTGCCAGGGGTGTCATTAACTGCGCCACGGGTGACAAGCTTGCGTATAAACCCAAGTTGATGTAATGAATCATCCAATCTAATAGCGTGGTGATTCCTACTTGGGGAATTACAGGCAGTACACATCCGAGCTTAGTAAATGACGTTAACAAAAGCGTTTTAGATAAACCGGAAAACTGTACAACATCCTGGAGAAATGGACGCAACACATCATCTCCTAGTTGTTCCATCGCCTGAAAAACCGCCGTCAAGAGTTGATTGATTTGATTGGCAGTCAACTCTTGACTTATCTCCACACTCATAGCGCGTTGAAAGAGCCAGGTGATGGCAATATTGGGTTGATAGGGTTGCAGTTTTGCTAAGGCATTCCGCGAGAGGGTGTCACTTGTCAACGCCTCATGAGTTCCTTCGGTGAGGCGCTGCAGATGCCTTACCATTGCACCAAACCCACCAAAGCTAACAGGGGACTGATTGCCACTGCTATCACCCACAGGCAAAATCCGATTCCAAGGCGATCGCCCAGGACTTTGGCGGTAGGAGGGAAAAAACCCAAATAGCGCCCGTTGAAATTGGAGTTGGGAGAGTTCGACGTTTTGGTACTGGGGGAGTAAGCGCAGATATTCGTCAAAGAAAAACTCCAGACTAGGACGTTCGGGATCAGCATCCAGATAGCTGAAGAGATAGGTCGTTCTACCATCCCGTGCCGGAAAGGCTTCCCAAAAATACTGGCACTGATTCTCAATGGGTGTAAATGATACCAGCAAGTCACCCGTTTCATTATGGGGAAATCCTTGAGCGCAACTTCCGACAACGACACAGACACCTTCTGGTTTTTCCCCGTTTCGTGCTTGTCTGACAATGGGAGAAAAATTGCCCATTGCATCAACGAGTAACCGGGTTTTTAAACCGCCTGCGGCTTCGACGAAGATGCCATCGGGATGAACCACTGCGCCTTCAAAGGCAGTCTGCTCGAAGAGTTTGCCTCCCGCCGCTAGGAATTTTGATTTCAATGTTTCGAGGAGAAAGACGGGATCGACGCCAATATTGAGTACATCCCTGATCCAGAAATCTGGGCCTTCGTGAAAGCTGACACGCGCCGGGTTATATTCAGTAGCGATCGCTTGCTGTAATTCTGCCTCTGAGAGCAAGCCCAGTTCCAGAAAAACCTCAAGTTCCTGACGCGAAATATTCCACTCCTGATCGCGTCCCCGTAATAGTCCTCGCTCCAGCAGTGCTACGCGCCAACCTCGATACTGCAAGGCAGCCCCTAGCAAAATTCCCAAGGTGCCACCACAAATTACAACGTCCCAATCAACGCTGCCTAAGGCTTCAGGGCTTTCTTTAATAACGTTGGGAACGGGTGCTGTATCTTCCCGTAAGGCTTGCCAAAACTGGTCTGCCTTCCGCAATCCTCCCAAAACATCTCCGGGTAACTGGGAGAGAATTTGTTCAGTTTGGCTCATAACGGTTTGTTGCTTAAGAGGCTTCTCTATTTCCTTTTATCCTATTTGGCTTACGGTGATGAGAACAAAAGGGAAACAAGGAAGAAATACCTCACCTTAGTACTTCCAACGTTTCAGACTCAAAACCGCATTCTGTCCTCCAAAACCAAAGCTAAAACAGAGGGCGTGGCGAATTTGGCTGTGGCGAGGGGTGGTGATCAAATCTAAATCAAATACTGATTCTGTTAACCCCACGTTGGGTGGCAAAATCTGATGTTTCAAACTCATTAGGCATAATGCTGTCCCCAACGCTCCAGATGCGCCGAGGGTATGTCCTGTCGCTCCTTTAGTGGAACTGACGGGAACTTTGCGAGCAAACACTTTCTCAATCAACTGCGCTTCGTGTTGGTCGTTTAACTGAGTTCCTGTACCGTGGGCGTGGATGTAATCAATATTAGTGGGGGCAAGATGGCTGCGTCTGAGACAGTGCCAAACGGCAGCGATCGCACTTTTTCGATTGGGATCGGGCGCACTAACGTGATAGGCATCAGCCGTTAAACCAAATCCTAAAATTTGACCGTAAACTGCTGCCGAACGCTCTCTGGCTAACTCAGCCGACTCCAGTACTAGTACTGCTCCTCCTTCTCCCAGCACCAATCCTTCTCGCTGCCGATCGAAGGGATAGGAACCGGTACGAGCCAGCGCCCCCATTTTGTGAAATCCTGCCAAGGTGAGGGGAGTAATCGGGGCTTCTACAGCTCCAGCAATCACTCGCTGACATTGGTTGGTTTGAATCAACTCAAAGCCTTGGGCGATCGCCCAAATCCCCGTCGCACAAGCTGCCATTGGTGCGAGTACAATTCCAGTTGCACCAATTTGATGTGCCGCCGCGATCGCTCCTTGGTGGGGGAGAGTATCTAACCAATCTATCTGTCCGTTACCAGCAGATGGCGTTGGTGTACCTGCCAGAACGCATTCCTGCGCCAGTTGCTCCCACGTCGCTTGAGCGCCTCGACTTGACCCAATGACGACTCCACAATCTGGCGCAGGCGTAGAAATATTAGCGTCCTCAATTGCGGCGGCGACGGCTTGCTGAGTGAGCCACTTCAAAGTAGTGGGTTTTTGCTCAACTATTGCTAAGGGTCGCTTGGGTAGCTCAAGAAAGGGCTGACATAACCCAATACCCGACTCACCTACCAAAAGACTCTGCCAACTAGGTTTTAGCGTTCCCAAGGCAGAAACTAAACCAATGCCAGTAACAACAACGTCTACCAAGTGCCCGCCGCAACGATCATCTCAACCAAACCTGCTATTTTTTCAGGTTTTCGAGTCCTTGTGTCACCTCAGCTTTTTCGATGCGATCGCCTTGTTGGATTTTGTCTACAACATCCATCCCTTCAACGACTTCGCCAAAGACTGCATAGCTACCGTCCAAAAACGGTAATTCTGCCAAGGAAATATAAAACTGCGAGGATGCCGAATCGGGCATCGACGAACGCGCCATCGCTACCGCGCCGCGAGTATGTCGTAACACTGGCGCAGCCGTGACTCCAGCTTTATCCAATGTTTGACTGTAGACGGGTTTTTCTGCCCCTTGAGGCTTGATTTCTAACGGAACGTAACGGGCTGTAGAGGTGGCGGGATCGTTGAAACTTCCCGTTCCCAAGCGCTCGACCGGGAAATTTGGGTCTTTCCCTTGAGGGTCACCTCCCTGAACCACAAACGGTTGTGGCTCTCGCACGACCCGGTGGAAAACCAATCCATCGTAAACACCGCGTTGAACTAAATCAACAAAGTTTCCAGCGGTGATGGGAGCCTCATCTCCATTGACTTCAATTTTTATCGGTGAGCCTTTAACGGTCATAACTACCGTGGCTTTGCCTTCGAGAGTGGGTAAATTGTTCACTTGTGGGCTGCTCGTTTCAGTAGCGGGTGTAGAAGTTGTGGCAGTCGTTGCGGAATCGTTTGGGTCTAGGGAGTCTGCTTCTGGATTGCTACATCCCCCCAAAACCAAGCCGCCAACGACTATCAGCAATACTAACCAGCGTTGGATTTTTATCTGCATATTTTCTGTACCAAATAGTAGCCTGAGCTACTGACTCATATTAAGCAGATATGCCTCCGCCAGAGCCAAATTTTTACATGCCTTCAAGGGGAACTTCCAAAAAACGTGCTAATTCAGCGGCTTGGTTTTCTAGTTCCTTTAAAGAGAGTGGTTCCCCGACGCGAGTCAAAGGAATCGCTTGCCGTCCTTTCACTCGTAGGTAAAGGGCGCGACGTGGATTGAGTCCTTCTTTGATTAGCGCCTGCACAGATTGGACATCTTGTGTGCGGCAGCTAAACTCAATCTGGCGGTTTTTACCAGGATAGCCCCAGCGAAAAATCTTGACTAAGCCTGTCTCTTTGTTGAACTCGTTATAACCGCCTCCGACATTCCAGAGGATAACTAGCCACAAGTAAAGCGCCAGTAGTATCGCCGCCACCCCATAAAATCCCATCGCTATGCCTTGAGGGACAAAGAGTAATTCGGTAGGGTCTGCAAAGGGCAGTAAGTTGACCTTGAGATAACTGGAAAGTCCCGCTAGGAAAAAGCCAGTACCTCCGATAGAAACCACAATTGCCCACCAGTAATTACTGAACCGTCGAGAGCCTAAAACCGGCTGACTGAGTACTTGATCGTCTTTAGTAGTTGTCTGTGCTGTCATGAACTGATCCTGCTTCCCGACTCAAACTCAATTAATGGGTAACAAACACTGTCACTACTATGACATTTATGGCTATGGGGGCGCTAGCACCGAGTTAATGTAAAGAAATACTGAGAAAACATGTATTCTTTTGTAAATTTTCTGATATTCATTAATATTATATTTGTTAGCGTTAAAAGCCTGATCCCTCTAGGGAGTGGGTAGACACCTAGCAAATGTGATACTTTAAGAAAAATTAACTTAATGTAGACTAGTTATCTAGCCAGCGATCCCTGGATGTTTGACACATCCACTAAGAATCTGGGTCAAATTAACTGACAATATTCTTAGAAACCCCACGCTTGAAGTGGTGGGGATGTCGAAAATAAACGCTTTTCGCGTTCGATTCAGAATCCTTAGTAAGGTTAAGAGGATTTGAAACTATGACAATAGCAGTTGGACGCGCGCCAGCAGCCAGAGGATGGTTCGACACCCT
>NZ_JCACLG010000058.1:0-14702 GCF_059505785.1 Kastovskya adunca
CTTTCTTTCATCCCACCCTTAAAAGAGGTGGGCTTTCAGCATCGCTTTTCTGTAAGGCAAAAGTGAAAAGAAAGAAGTACTAACTGCTTCTTCCTTTTGCCTTTCACCTTTAGCATCAATGCCTTGGGTTACGCCTTACGTGAGTAGTACTCAACCACTAGCAGTTCGTTGATTTGTAGAGCCACCCACTCACGCTCAACAATGCTGTTGACCTTACCCGTGAGCGTGTTCTTGTCAAACTCTAGGTGGCTTGGCAGGTTCGCCAAACCGGGAAACTCCAGGTTTTGTTCTACCAAACGCTTGGAGCGATCGCGACTAGAGATCGCAATCACATCTCCAGGGCGGCACTGGTAGCTAGGAATATTGACTCTCCGACCATTCACCGTTACGTGACCGTGGTTCACCAACTGGCGTGCACCAGGTATGGTTCCCGCCATCCCCAGGCGAAACACAGTATTATCCAACCGCATTTCTAAAAGCTGCAGCAACGCTTGACCAGTTGAGCCTGTCGCTCGACGGGCTTTGCGGACATAACGGAGCAACTGCTTTTCAGTGACTCCGTAGTTGAAGCGGAGCTTTTGCTTTTCTTCTAGTCGAACAGCGTATTCTGACCGCTTCCGACGCGCTTGACCGTGCTGACCCGGTGGGTAAGCTCGACGGGCTGTCTTGCGGGTTAAACCGGGCAGATCCCCTAAACGACGAACAACCCGCAGACGCGGGCCCCGATATCTCGACATATAGCTTCCTCTTGTTTACTTGTCCTGGATCTAAACTAAAACTTTAGCCAAAACTATTATTATAAGCCCCATTTTGTCCAATCTTCAAAATAAAGCTGGAAAAAATGAGGGCAAATATATTGTATCTAAATCTCTCTACTCCCTTGTCTCAAACCGCCAAAACCAACATCTACCAGGGGAAGGGAGAAGTTTCCCTGAGTGCTGAAGAACCTATCCTATGCAGAATATCCTCATGGTTGGAGATGTCCAGGGCGGTCTCAATATCTTCAAAGCTTTACTAGAGTATCATTGGAACCCCGAAAATGAGCGATTAATTCAGGTAGAGGATTTGAGCGATCGCGGTCACTTCTGTTCTGAAACGTTTCAGTTTGTTCAGACGTTACAGACTCCATATCCAGAGCAAGTGAGTATTCTGGGGGGAAATTACGAACAAGAATTTATTAGCTACGGAGAAACAGGAGACAATTCCAACTGGCTGCGACCGGGAGGTGGGGACAGGTTGGCAAACTATCAAAACTTCAAAATCTCTCTTTTAGAAGAAGCGGAATAGATGGAAAAGATGCCATTTTTTGGAGAGAGTGAGCATTTTTTTTTAGTTATGCAGGTGTATCTCAACGTGATGAAAACTCCTTTGATCCCAATGCAGATAATGGCGTTCTCTGTACACGGGAACCACTGCTAAATAAATTTAGGTAAGAAGATGTTTAAATTTACTCGATCTATTGAAGCTCATTAAATTACAAAAACTCCTTAAAGCCTTATGAATGATACAAAACAATTGAGAATTGTCTCGCTGCTTCCCAGTGCTACTGAGATTGTGGCGGCGTTGGGATTGACAGAGGCGATTGTGGGGCGATCGCATGAATGCGACTATCCGCCAGAAATCCAAAACCGCCCAGTTTGCACGGAAGCACAGCTAGATTCCCACAAAACCAGTGGGGAAATTGATGCCGATGTCCTCGATTTAATCCAAAAAGCCCTAAGTATTTACAAAATCAAAACCGACGTTCTCGAACAACTGCAACCCACCCACATCATCACCCAAGACCAATGTGATGTCTGTGCGGTTAACTTTGCCGACGTTGAGAAAGCAGTTACCCAACTCACCCATAGCCAGCCACAAGTTATTTCCCTACAGCCAGATCTACTGGCTGACATTTGGGCAGATATTCAACGCGTCGCTGACATCCTGGAGGTAGAATCTCAACCGTTACTGAATCAATTACAATCTCGCGTCGCCGCGTGTCAGCAGAAAACTCAGGGTTTATCAGAACGCGATCGCCCTAATGTTGCCTGTATCGAGTGGACAGATCCGATCATGGCAACAGGTAACTGGATTCCTGAACTCGTACAACTTGCAGGTAGCAATCCCCTATTCGGTACGGCGGGAGAACACTCCCCTTACTTGGAGTGGGAGGCGTTACTCAAAGCCGATCCCGAAATCATCATCATCATGCCTTGCGGTTTCGGCTTAGAGCGCACTCGTCAGGAAACAAAATCTTTGGAGAATCGCCCAGATTGGCAAACCTTGCAAGCGGTGAAAAATGGCAAAGTCTTCATTACTGACGGTAATGCTTACTTCAACCGTCCTGGGCCAAGATTAGTAGATTCCCTAGAAATTTTGGCAGAAATTATTCATCCAGAACTCTTTGACTTTGGCTATCAAGGAACGGGCTGGGAGAATTTGTCGGTTCCGAAAGTTAGATGACGTTCTAAAATATGCACTAAATTAGGAACAATCTATTACTTGACAGATGATATAAATGAGGAACGCCCTTGGACTGCGAGGCGAGGCAATATTCACGGTCTTAATGACTACGTTTCACTCTAATTCCGGTCCAATTTTCAAGCCGCAGTTCTTAGGAGATAAATGGCAGTACATTGATTTTATTGTCGAACTAGTAAGGGCTGAAGGCACTGTCCCTTACTTCTTCGTACAAGTTAAAACAACGCGACAAGGCTATACAAAGAAACTCAAGCGACTGAAAGTTAAAGTACCGCAAGAGCAGGTGCGAGGATTAGCTTCGTATCCAGCTCCAACTTACATAGTTGGCATAGATGAAATTACAGAGAAGGGCTATGTCGTTTCTGCAAACGGGAACTATCTCGCTTCCCTGTCAAGCATCTCTACGGCATTTCCGATTAATAGACTCAACAGGGAAGCTCTGTGGAAGGAGGTAAACGACTTTTGGAGTAGATACAATACTACCCTTTTTGATTCGCAATTTTCCGATCGTGATTGGAGATAGAACTGTGGCAAAAAAGGAAGCTTGGTATATTGGACAACGGGCAGAATCTTTGGCGATTATGTACTTGACCCGTCAAAATGATCTCATTATTTCAAGGCAGCAAAATGATTATGGTTTAGACTTTCTAGTAACAATTGGTAAAGAAGGAAATTACAGTGGTAGGCTCTTTGGAGTAACTATTAAAGCGACGGTTTCTGCTTCACGAATAATTCAGCACGATAATACTATCAAGATTCCGCCTAATCTAAAATCATTCCAATTTTTTACTGAATTACCTTTCCCCGTTTGCCTATTCTTTTTTAATCTCGAAGACGATCGTGGGTATTACAAATGGATTTTAGAACCTGTTGTCGAAGAACAGAGCCATCAAAAACTCATCTTCAATCAAAGTAATAAGTTTAAAAACTTAACTGATGAGGAAATAGATAAAATTATCTCAGCGGTGAATCGCTGGTACGATAGTCGAAAAAGCGCACTTGTAAGCTTGCACAGGTGACGTTCTTTAGTATCAACACTCTTGCGATCGCGAAGCGTTGCTCTAGGTTAGCGTAACCCACCAACTTAAAAGCCAATTTCTAGCTTGGTTGCAGATTGGCATGAACCGCTAACCAGATGCACGGCGGTTCAGCGCTGGTATGCTCAACCCGGTGCTTTTGGTGAGCCGGAATCAGGACATAATCTCCGGCTTGGAGACTAATACTAGAACCATCCAAATAGGTAAGCTTCGCCTCGCCTTGTAGAAGAATTACCCACTCATAACGTTCTTGGTCGTACCACTCCCCTTCCGGTGTAGTTTGTCCGGTGGAAATGATCCGCTCAATTAACACAGCTTCACCCGACACCAAAGGCTCAAATAATTCTTCAGCAGACAGTTCAGTGGGTAAGTGGAAAATATTAGCCATATCTGGGGTGGAAGTTGAACGGGTAAAAGGAGCGATCGCTGGTGGTGGTATCTACCACTTCACATTTGTAATGACTAATTTAATGACTACACATCCCTAATAACTCGACAAGGATTCCCAACCGCGACAACCCTAGCGGGGAGATCTTTTGTCACCACACTACCTGCACCAATTGTGGTGTTGTCACCAATGGTTACGCCAGGACAAATAATCGCACCGCCGCCAATCCAGACGTTGTTGCCAATTGTAATCGGGGCAGCAGATTCTAAACCTGCTAAACGCATTTCTGGATCGATAGGGTGAGAAGCGGTATAAAGTTGCACTGAAGGCCCAACGAGGACTTTGTTACCAATGCGAACTGAGGTGCAGTCCAAAATCACACAACCGCAGTTGATGAATACATCGTCACCCACATAGATATTGCTGCCGTAGTCGCAGAATAAGGGCGGCACAATTTCGATATTTGAGCCAACTTGAGCAAATAACGCTTGTAGCACTTCTGTGCGTCGGTTTACTTCTTTTGCTAGCGTACTGTTGTAGATTTGAAGAAATTCTCCAGCTTTGGCGCGATCGCGTGCCAACTCCGGGTCATTCGAGCGATACAATTCACCCGCCAGCATCTTCTGTTTTTCGCTTTTTTCCACGCTGAGAGCCTACCTCAAAACTTACGCAGCAACACCAAATATAGTAGGGCGAAGGGCATTTCTCCCCTACCTATAGGTTGCTTTTCCGGGAAATACCTCTATCATTTCAGCTCTTAGGGTTACAACGAGTGTTAATAAGCAATTGCGATCATCAGAGTGTCAGTGTGACTCAAACTCGCCCTAAGGGAACAAGATCTGATAACTCTCTACTCAACTCAGTAAAATCACTTATGCCTTTACAAAACATTAATCGGAATAGTTTAACTTAGTGAGTGCTTTCCGGAAATGTTTGCTAAACCTTGAACAATGAACAGGAGCAGCCCTGTTAATGTGTAGATGACATGCGAAAATTGACGGCTCAAGCTAGGGATGCCTTCATTCAACTGCTCTATAAGCGAACTATCCTGATTTTGGCAATTCTATTCTGTGCAGGAGTAGGAGTGGCAATGTCAAATATGTCTCGTCTCTCCTCAAACCTGATCGAGTCACAAGCGCTTCAGAATGCCACCCTCTATGCCGACGCTATAGCAGAAGCACGTACCCTCTACAGCGTTGGCGCTGTCAATCGTTTAGCAGATGTTCACAATGTCATCATTACTCACGACTACGCTACCCAAGAAAACGCCATCCCCTTACCCGCCACCTACCTGCTCGAACTGGCTAAACGTCTCAGTGAAAAAAACCAAGGGATGTCAGTGCGGCTATATAGTGACTTTCCTTTTCCCTCGCGAAATAAAGAAGGAGGGCCCAAAGATGATTTCGAGTGGGACGCCCTCAGTGCCTTAAGGAAAAATTCTGACCAGCATTTTGTACACATTGAGCAGTTTCATGGTCGGCGAGCCTTGCGATACGCCCAAGCCGATATCATGCAAGCAAGCTGCGTTGAGTGTCATAATACCCATCCCAGTAGCCCAAAGACTGACTGGAAAGTAGGGGACGTGCGCGGCATATTGGAAGTTACTATCCCATTGGATGATTTTGCTACCCAGACAAAAACAGCACTGCGAGGAACCTTATTCGCACTGCTATTTTTATCTGCCTTGGCACTATCAGGACTGACCCTGGTAATCGGTAGACTACGCCGCACTTCCCACGAGTTAGAGAAGCGAGTCATTGAACGCACGGCGGCGTTACAACAAACCAATGCTGAACTAAAAACTGAGCAGGAAAAGTCTAATCATTTGTTGCTCAATATTTTGCCCGAATCCATTGCCCAGCAGTTGAAAGATGGTAAGAGCAAAATTGCTGAAAGTTTTGCGGAAGTGACGATCCTTTTTGCCGATATTGTTGGCTTCACCGAGCTTTCTGAAAAGAATTCTCCAGCACAACTAATTAATCTACTCAATGATATTTTTTCTGCCTTTGATAGATTGAGCGAAGAGCATAAATTAGAGAAGATTAAGACGATTGGGGATGCCTATATGGTAGTAGGTGGATTGCCTAGTCGCCGGATCGATCATGCCGAAGCCATCGCGGAAATGGCATTAGATATGCAACAAGAGTTAGCACGATTAAGTGCATTACATGGGGCTAATCTTAATATCCGCATCGGCATTAATACAGGGCCTGTCGTGGCGGGAGTAATTGGTACCAAAAAGTTTATTTACGACCTGTGGGGCGATGCGGTAAACACCGCTAGTCGGATGGAATCTCATGGGTTAGCCGGGTGCATTCAAGTCACGGAATCGACCTATGACCGATTGCAAGATAAATATTTGTTTCTGAGGCGGGGGACTATTCAAGTCAAAGGTAAAGGAGAAATGACCACCTTTTTACTAGTAGGGAAGAAAGTCTCTCAACTAGTTAGCGTTTAGGGAGTTTAATAATACACCTAGCTCAAACCTTCTCGCGGCGATATTTGACTCGATACGGTATTTGATCAAGCGCTTTAGAGATTCGGCAAGACTCACATTCCTCGCTTAGAATTTTCCACAAACTGTTTCCCACAATCCTTACAGCGATAGCACTGCTTCCCCCGGCGATGTCCGTTTTTGGATAACTGCTTTGATTGACAGTGGGGGCATATCATTACTTTCATTACATTGCTCAACAGACTATCCCCCACATATGACTCTAAATATGACACCAGTAAGTCTTCAATTTGCTGAATTAACCGTTGACGGTGTTGCAAATCGGGGTTGCGAAGTGCCGACAGCATGACCGCATTGGCGCTATGAACGCACACTTCTGCCAACAAACTGCACTGCGCCTCACTCAATGCCGGGTTTCGCTGCTTCAAGACACTTGCCATGAAGTTAATGGCTTCTTGAGTCATACTTTCATCAATCGACTGAAACATTTCGCGGGAGACAAAAAACTGCACAAACACCACCCGTGACACGGGCTGCTCAAACAGTTTTGCAACAGCCGTGGCGATCGCGCGAATCATTTGGCGAAGCGGTAACTGGACAATTTCCGGCGTGTTTGCCTCTGCCCACATGAGCTTAACCCGCTCGACATGGCGTAACTCCATCGCATTAAAAATGGCGGCTTTGTCGGGAAAAAACTGATACAGAGAACCAATCGCCGTTCCCGCTTTTGCCGCAATCAGATGAGTGGTTGCCGCTTCATAGCCCACCTCGTCAAATACTGCCGCCGCCGCATCTAAGATTTTTTCAACTCGTTCTTTCCCTCGTTGCTGTTTCGGTTGACGACGCAGACTGCTTGACGAATGCGAATATTCTGTCATATTTTAAGAACGTGACTGATTTTTCACAATTTTATATCTCGCGGAGAACATCATGCAGTCTATGCTTCCTGGTGCGCCTTGGCTGTTGGCACATAAGTCGATGCTGGGCGTGAATCAACCTCGGAAAATTTCCTTGTATGGTAATGACTATGTAATGTGGAAAGATGCTGCCGGAGCCATCCATGCCCTGCCTAATGCCTGTCCGCACATGGGAGCGATGCTGTCGGAGGGATGGTGCGAAGCCGAAAGCAACGGCACAAGCGCTGTGGTCTGTCCGTTTCATGCTTTGAAGTTTGATGGATCGGGCTGTACCGTTTTGCCAGGAGCGAGCAAGAAAACCTTGCCCCAACTGCAACCCTTAGAGCTAACGATTCAAGGAGATTTCATTTGGTCTTATGGGGGATATGAGCCGAAAATCCCCATTCCTAGCGTGCTGAACGACATCGCAAATAGTTACTACTTTATCGGGCATACCGCAGATAGAAGTGTCGAGACAGATTTGCTGACCATGCTGCTAAATATGCACGACTACAATCATCAAAACGGCACTCACCGAGATTTATTTCGGATTACCAGTGTGGAGTTTCATCAATTCATTGATGACGGGCATCATTCCCATGCATTTTTTGACACGCCCACAGCTCCCTACAGCTTGGTAGAAAAGCTCAGGAAACCCGATTTGCTACTACTGCCCAGCACCATTAAAGCGCACCTGGAAAATCACTTTCCAGCCTTAGTAATTTTTCATGGAGAAATGCCGTTGGGTAAAGCCGCCCAATGTAATATCTTTGTGCCAGAAGCAGAGAATCGAACGCGGACTTATATTTTGCTCTTTGGTCAAGCTAAGCATCCAGTTTTTAAGCTATTTGGCAGCACGTATCTCAAGTTTGGCAAGGTCGTTGTGGATCAAGATGCAGATATTTTAGGGAAACTTTACCCCGATACGCCTCAGAAAATTAAGCTCAACAATGAAGTGGGGATGGACTGGGTGCGGCGTAATTTTGAGAGCTTCCCCAATATTGTAGAACCTAATTTTTCAAAGAAGACGGCGAATACGCCTTGAGGCGATCGCTAAACATCAATCACAACTCGCCCCACAGGGTAAGCAATACAAGGCAGAATATACCCTTCTTCCTGCTCACTCTCATCAAGGGCATCCGGGTCTCCTTCATACTTCACTTCTCCTTCGAGCTTCCGTTGCTTACAGGTGCCACAGACACCACTACGGCAGCTACTATCAATCTCAATTCCTTCTTGTTCAGCGAGTTCGAGGATGGAGTCTTGCCCATCACTGACGACTTCTTGACTAGACTTGGCAAACGCTACAGCCAGCCCACCAGACTTTACTTCTGGAGAGGGTGCGGGCGTTGAAAGTAGCATCGGTACTGCAATACGGATACTATCTAGGGATACTGCACCCTTTATTGGCTCAATGGGTTCAGCTACAGAGGTAGGAATTGGTGAGGCTAAAGGAGATGGCGGCTTGGAGTTTTTCGCACCGCCAAAACTTTCCTCGTAGTAGTTTTGCATCGGGAAACCCAGACCTTCCATCATGGTTTTAACACCTTGCATAAAACCATTGGGCCCGCAAACATAAACTGTACGTTGCCAAAAGTCAGGAGCGATCGCATATAGCATTGTTTCCGTCAGTCTACCTGTAAAGCCGAACCAGGCTTGACCTGGCTCCGAGCGAGTAGTCGCGATCGCCAAACGAAACTTGGGGTTCCGGGCGGCTATCATCTCTAACTCGTGCCGGAAAATAATATCCTTGGGACTGCGGGCGCAATGAAAAAAGACAATATCGCAATCAGCAGCGGTATCAAAAACCCACCTCGACATCGACATCATTGGCGTAATGCCACTCCCGGCGGAAATCAGCAGCAGTTGTTGAGCCGGATTGTCAAAACAGTTAAACTTCCCAGATGGCCCCTTGACTTTGATTTCGGTGCCCACCTTGAGGTTGTCGTGCAACCAATTGGAAACTAGACCCGCAGGAGCATCGGGGACATCCGGTGGCGGGGGAACGCGCTTCACCGTGATTTCTAACGTATGAGGTCGTGAGGGGGTAGAAGAGATCGAGTAAGAGCGTTTGACACTCTTGCCATTGATTTGCAGATTCAACGTCACAAACTGACCCGGCTTATAGGTAAATCGCACGGGCGGCTCTGCTACGAAACAAAAGGTCTTCACGTCCGCCGTTTCGTTAGTGATCCGCAAGCAGCGAACCGTCAGTTCATCTTTTGTCCAAGAGCTGATCTGCTCTGGGGGTACAAGTGCCAGAGGCATGTATTCCCTGGGAGGAGCGGTTGGCAATAGCGGTTTTTGAGTTGCCGGAGGGATAACGATGGGGCGAACCGTGGGTGGTGTTGGGGCGGGAGTTGCGGCGGCAATTTCTGTCGTTTCCCCTTCTGATACCACAGCTTTGATGACAAGAATAAATTCACCAATCCGAATAATGTCATTAGGTTGGAGGAGATATTTTTGGTTAACCTTGACGACTTCGTCATTTAATCGAGAGCCACCTAAACTTGCTAGGTCAGTAAAGCAATAGTGTCCTTCCTCAAAGCAAATACTTCCGTGGACGCGGCTCACTTCTGGACTATCGAGAAAGATGGCGCAGTGGGAAGAGCGACCAATAAAACACTCGCCGTTAATCGTCGTTTCTAGCTCTAGGTCGAGTTCTTGGCTCTCAGTTGGTGTTTTAGAGTCTAGCAGTTTGATTTGGAGCATAGGTTTGAGGGAGTTTAAGAATTTGAGAAATGCGATCGCTTACCTGTTGTCTCAACGGTTTATATCTAGCCCCCGTTTGACCTGAGTCAGGGGGAATATCGGTCAAAATCTTGTTGTTACTGAGCCTTGACTTTGGCAGTTAGTCTTTGTAGGCGATCGCTCAGGATCAGCAAGAGATTCCTCGCTAGCTCAGAATCCTGACGCAACACCATCTCAAAATTCTTGGATTTAATCGCTAAAACTCGGTTTCTCTCGGCGGTTGTCACTACCGTTGCCGAACGCCTTTGGCGGTTCAGTACTCCCATCTCGCCAATTGTCTCGCCGATATGGATTGCACCAACGATATGCTCCCCGTCTCCTCGGATGACGCTGACATCTGCGGCTCCCTCAATCAGCAGCAAAATTTCATCGGATGGTTCGCCAGCTTTGCATAGTTGCACCCCGCGCGGGTAAATCTTGACCTCCGCATCACGAGCTAGTTCGATCAGGGCATTCGGGTTGACGGTTCTCAAAAAACTGCTCTCAAATAGCAATAACAACTTATCAAGAGTTCCCAGCACCTTCGCAGCCGTATCCTTATGCACCCGGCGTTTTTCCCAGTGAACGGTAATCGATGGCTCAGAGGCACTACCAAAGCGAATCACATCGCCTTGGTAAAGCCGCTCACGGTCATTGTGGATGACTTTCTCGTTGATATAGAGACCATTGGGACTGCCCAACTCGATGGCGCTAACTCCTTGGTCATCTAGATAAAGCAGGGCGTGTTGCTCAAAGACGTTGGGATCGAGAAGTACAATTTCGTTCATTGGTCTGCATCCCACCCGCACTACTGGCTGCTGAAAGACGCGCTCTTCCATCTTTCCCCTCACCGCAATCCGAGCAATTAGGGTTTGCACCCCCGCATCAGCCTCCGCTGAGTCCGGGTCGAGAATATTGTTGGCGGTTTCTCGCACTAGCCAATCCCCTGGTTTAGAGACGCTCAGTAACTGGCGAGCTGAGGAGCGACCTTGCTCTGCATCTAACTGGTGCAATGCGTAGAGGCTGGCGGCTTCAATCAGGGGGTCTAGCTCTTGCAGCAGTTCGTTGAGAACCGCGATCGCACATCCGAGACGGCTTGCTGGCATCACTTTAGAGTCCAATTGTCCAGCAACTCGTAAGACGGTGGGGATTCCGGTAGCGCTAGCCGAAGGCGATCGTCCTAACGGTATGGTTGCGACTTGTCTAGAGGCGGTGGCGGGCTGTACCGCTAGCACTTCCGGCATTGTTCCCGACTCAGTCGGTCGCAGCAACGCCACAACCTCAGCACTCAGTCGGTTTTCCCAAGCCAAAGTGCCATCGGTTCCTTGCCAAAGCTCAGCCAACACATTCTCCGCCAAGACAGCGATCGCGCTAGCAATCTTTGCCGCTTCCGGTGCATCCCTCAAAATTTCCAGAATACTCAGCAATTGCTTCGTCACAATCTGTTGCTTTTGCTGCACAGCAACCAGTTGCAGTAACTTAAATACAGGCGCATCTGAGTTAGGAACCAGGTTGTTCAAGACCTGGTAACGCACAGCCAATTCCTTCAACTGGGCAACCAGCGACTCCGCGCGACGCAAGAGCGTGCTGTTTTCATCAAACATTCCCGCTAAAACCTGGGCTTCCTCTTCGGCGGTAATCCCATACTCCCGTTTCAATGCGGAGGTTTGCTTGTGCTTTTGTCGGAGCGCCACTTGCAAAGGTACTCCCGTCTCCACCAACTTCAGTAGTTGCTGCTCTAAGGATTGCCGATAACTAGCAAGACGCAGCTGGTTTTCACGGGATTGTCGCTTCTGGGGATTAAGCAGGTCAGGGCTTTCAATTCCTAGCTCAGTCAAAGCGGTAAAATGCTCTTCTTCTTTTAGCCCTAATCCTAAACGGACTGGCTGGAGAACCTCTAAGCTATCGGCAGAGTCAGCCTCACCCTGTTCTAAAGCCTCTCGCAGCATCCCCTTGTAAACCTGTAACCCGTATTCTCGGTTAAAGCTGGGCAGTACTTTAGCCAGAACATACACCTCATCCGGTTTCAGGTCTTCCATCGAACGACCTTCCAAGTACCTAGAGAAGTCAATCGTTAACTTACTCAACTGACGACGCAAACTATCCGCTAGACTCTCGCGGGAATAGGCATCGTTACTACGTCCTAAGGTTCGATAAAGCCACAACGTGCTGACTAAAATCACAGAGCCGTTAAAGATTAACTGTAGGGAAATTGGGAGTTTTCCCAACAGAGGACGACCGCCAAAAATGAAGAAGGTATTAAAAGCAATAAAGGTGGCGATCGAAAAAGTATGGTGTAAGACCTGGTGTTGATTGAGCGGTTTATTGAGCCGTTGGCGATAGGCTTTATAATTGCGTTCTAGCTGTTGAAAAAGAAAATAGCTTGCTCCTCCAAATAAGGCGAGGGTGAGGGGAGCCGCTATCAGTTTAGGAATGGGAATGGGTTGCTCGAATAGATAAAATCCCGGTCTGAAAATGGATTGAAGCTGGGTAGCGTCGCGACCGGAAACGCCTGCATAGTAGTAATCCCAGTTGCCGGAATAGAGGAAGTAGTACGTAAAAAAACCGATTGCCAGTCCCAGGTAACTGTACTGGATTAATTTTCGCCCCGGCTTATCCAAAACGTCCCAATAGGAACGTTCCGCATCAATATCTAGACAAGGAGACTGACAGCTAACACAGGCACTTTTCTCGTTCCCTTCCTTATCAACCGTTCTACACATAGATTGAGTGACAATCTGCCGCTGTCCCTGGTGGGCTTCACTTCCGAGCAAGCCCCGTGGCCCCGTGTAGATCATCTGCACCGGAGCCATTGGACAAAAATACTGGCACCAACTTTTACCGCCGTACCAGTAACCGATAAAGATGGCGCAGAAAATCGTGAGCAGGAGAAAAATTCCCAAGGCGATGCGATGGGAATCAACCAAAAGCAGCCTAATATTCAATCCAATAAAGAGCAGTCCTAATTGCAGGTATAAATGATTGCGAGCCAGCCAGGAATTTTTGGCGACCTTGGCTAACTCTTTGCGAACTGCTCCTGTACGCGGATTAACAACCTTCTGTTGGCGCTGCCATCCCAAGGCACGAGGAATTTGAGATAGAAATGATAAAGGGCAAATGCGCCGCCAAGCTTCATGACCAAAAACCAGAAGAATGATAATAGAGCTGGGAACGATCGCTCCCCAGAATAGAGGTGCTCCCAAGGTATAGGGTGCTTGCTTAAGGCATTCTCTCTGAATCTTGACGCATTGATTTAGGTTGAGACTAAAGGGACTACTTTGATTGTTTGGATGAGTGAGATGGATCGAGATGGGGTCATAAAAGAGCGAGAAAATTAGAATTATCCAGCCGATAGTCAGCAACCATCTGACTATATGCATCTGCTTTTCTGGCACCTTGTCAAGCATTGCTGTGACTCCTCGCAGATTTGGTTGTTTTTAAGTAAAAACGTTTTTTTCGTTTGCAGAGTATCAACTACTACAAACCCCTGTTAAAACCCCTAAGTATGGGGTTTGGTAGAAGCCCTCTAGTTAAAAACAATCAATTGCTCAGAAACACTATGTTTCTGAACAAACATACACCTATCCAATGTTCAATCCTGATGTCCCTCGGTGATATTTGTACTATCCCTAAAACTGTTTACGTGCTTTCACTGAGGAAATCAGGACACTTTACTGCAATCTTTTCAACTTATGTGCCACAGGTATCTCAGGGAGCTTTGTAAGAATTATCGGAGATACAGGAAGCGATCGCTAACTAGTCTACAAGTATTACCTACTGATTTCCGTAAATTTACCAAAGTCAAAAGTATTACTAGAGTTATAAATACTGAAGAGAAGACTAACCCGATTATGCGAAAAACACGGTTGTTAATTGCCTCTAGTATTGATGATTACGTTGCCAGAACATCAGGAGATGTAGAATGGCTATTTACCGATTCTTACTATGGTTGTGTTGAGTTTTGCGCTCAAATTGACACGGTGCTAATAGGGAATAAAACCTATCAGCAAATGCTGAGTTTTGGGGAATACCCTTACCAAGGTAAGAAAGGTTTTGTTTTCTCAAGAACTCAACGTGAAAAAGACCACAATGTCGAGTTTGTCGGAGGCGATATCAAGAGCTTTATTCACACACTACTTAACCAGAGCGGTATTGATATCTGGTTAGTTGGGGGATAGTAGTAAAAAAGGAGCCTATCTTGAGAGGGTATACAGGTCACAAACTTCACTTAAATGATAGTGATAAATTTGCCGAATTAAAAACAACAGGCAAGCATCAAGTGCGGCTGGATGATCAAGATGGACAAAAAAAGATCCAAGTTAAATCGGGTGGCAATCACGAGATTTTGCTTGATGATAATACCAGTGCCAAAATTATCAAAGTTACGTCGGCAGGTGATATTAAGTTGCAAGCTGCTGCTGGAAAAAAATTACTTTAAATGCTCAGCCGCCAGCATTATGGATTATGCTCCTTTCCGTGAATATTCTGCCGTTTGGGCTGTGTACATCTCCCGCCAATCCCGCTGTGGCAGCAGCAACGGCGGCAGCATTGGGGGTGTTAACTCCCATGCCCTGCGTTCCGGTTACGGTGGCTCCCTGTGTTCCAGGGGCAGTGAAGGTGAGAGTTGGCATGTTTCCCGCGCTTCCCAATACAGCAATGTGTAACTGCATGTGGGGTGGGGTAAGCTTCCCCGCTCTTTAGAGACGGGGCTTTCAATAGCCCTGAAGAGTCCC
>NZ_JCACLG010000059.1:0-128612 GCF_059505785.1 Kastovskya adunca
ATACTTCATACTTCATACTTCATACTTCATACTTCATACTTCATACTTCATACTTTCTTGCCCACCACTCATTTATGATTTCCCTCCGACGCCCCGCGCACCAAAATTACGGTACTGTTCACTCCACGGGCGATCGCTGTAGGAATATTGCCATGCACCGCCCGTTGCAATAAACCTTCCCGCGTAGCGCCCAAGACAACAACATCGTAGGGTTCGGCATGAGCCAGATGAATCACTGCCTCAGAGACAGACTGAGAATGCACAGGCAGCGTCATGACCTTAGTTTTGATTTGGTTGCTTAAGTTGTAAGCCGCCTTTTCCAGCAGCGTCGTATCCGGATATAAAACCAACGGTGAGAAAATTTGCGTCACGGTGATTGAGGGTTCATGAGCAATGTTTGTGAAAGCCGGAAGCAGTTCTAGGGCGTGTTGAGAGTTCGGGCCTCCTGCAATGGGCACTAACCAATGATTCCAAGCGTCCGGTAACGGACAGGCAGCAACGGCTGTGCCATCTTGAGAAACCTCATCTCGATGACCTAATTTCACTAAAACAACATCACAAGGAGCCTGCCGAATCAAAGTATCTACAACTGTGCCCAAGATGCGACCAGAAGCGGATGGTTCGGCGTTCCATCCCATCAAGAGGGAAGAAATATGACGATCTTTAATTACCTCTAAGATGGCAGAGGCGGTATCGTGGGCAACGCGAATCTGAGTATGGACACTCAGGTGAAACTTCCGCCCCAGTTGCTCCGCCTGATGTAGCAAGCGGCGACTCTTGGTCGTCTGCACGAGGGTTTCTGCTGGGCTGCTGTGGCGGGGAACGATGATGACTTGTAGGCACTCTAGTTCATAATTGTGGTCTTTGGCGATCGCGGCGGCGAGTTGCAGCAGTATCGGCGCAGTTTGCGGATTTGCCAGGGGAATCAGCAGCCGTCCTGTTCCCGTTGCTGGGGCGCGGGTTTGGTAAACCACATAGGAAGGTTCTGGCACCGGGCCGAGTTGAGCCATTTCGCCGGAAAGTTGGTCAGCTTCAGCGCGAATAATATCGGCGCGAGTAATAATTCCCACCAACTTTCGCCCCTCAGTTACCGGAAGGCGGCTGAGTTTGTAGCGGTTAAGCAGATATAGCACCTGACTTAAAGAGTCCACAGGTTTAACGAAGATTGGCTTAGGCGTCATGAACTCAGACAGGAGCGTTTCTTCATTCCGCTGACTTTGAGTTGCCTCAGCCAAGTCAGTCTGGGTAACAATTCCTACCAACTTGCCGTCATCAACCACAGGAAATCCACGATGATGGGAGCGAGAAAATGCCTGCATCGCCTCATCTAAGTGCATCTGGCTGGATAAGGTTTCTACCCGCCGTTGCATTATGTCTGATGCTTTTAGTCTTGATAGAGGGTCATTGGTGCTTGCTTCTTGAGGGAGAGTGTAGCCATTGCGTTCTAAAAGCCGTTGATAAAGCGACCCTTTGGCAATCCGGTCTGCTACTAAGTAAGACGTGACACAAGTCATCATCAACGGCAGCACCAGATTAAAGTCAGTTGTCATCTCAAACACAATAACGATCGCTGTCACCGGCACTTTCGACACGGCACTGAAAAATCCTCCCATGCCGACTAGGGCGTAAGTAATCGGCTCTCCCAGTCCGAGAACCTGGTACTGTAAAGCCCCTACCAGATAACCCAACGCCGAACCCAAAACCAGAGATGGCTGAAACAGACCACCCGGTGCGCCAGAGCCATAGGCAACCAAAGTCAGAGCAAACTGTACGATAAATGCGATCGCGTGAATCTGCCAACCTGCCCCACCCCCACCCGTAATCAGAATTTCTCGTAAGCCAGCATTGTCTCGAAAGATATCGGGGAGCAAAGCGACAAGGCAGCCAGAAATCAATCCTGCCAAGCCGATCTTTAGGGGCAAGCTAAGGGGTAAGCGATGATAAAAGCTAAGACTGGCAAAAATACCCCGATTAAACAAGCCACCTAGCAACCCAGCGAGGCTACCGAGTAAAAGATAAAAGGGGATTTCTGGGGCAGAAAAGCTAGTAGAAATTGCCTGTAATTGTAAATTGAGGTCGAGACTGCCACCCCCCAAAATCCGTGAGACCGCTGCACCAATAAAGGCGGCAACGATCGCTACACCAAGAGTCAGGCTAGAGAGGTCGCGGAGTAGTTCTTCAACGACAAAGAGAAGCCCAGCCAGCGGAGTGTTGAAGCCTGCGGCTAACCCTGCCCCGGCTCCTGCCGCAATCATTTGACGCCGATGGTCGGGAGAGGTGGGCACCCAGTGACTAAGTTGCGCGGCGACTGCTGCACCAATTTGTAATGTCGGCCCTTGTCTTCCTAACGTCAGCCCCGCCGCGAGAGCAAAAATAGTGCTTACTAGCTTCACCAGCCCTATCCGTAAATCTAAGGGCATGGGAAATCGGGCAAGGACGGCTTTAATTTGCGGTACGCCACTCCCTGTGGATTCCGGGGCGAGATACTCAATCAGTAAACCAGAAAGTAAACCGAAAGAAAGTCCAATAACTGGTAAAACGAAGAACGCAGGCAGTGCTTGCGCTGATTGAATGCGCCACGAACCTAAAACGCCAATACTGTATTTCAGTAAAACAGCAGAAAGAGCAGATACTAGACCAATCAGACAAGCTTCCGCGATCGCCAATCGTTGTCGCGGTCGGAACCAAGTTTGTAATTGTGGCGAGAGTTTGGCGAAGAGTTTTTTGTCCTGTGGCATTTGCTCTCTACCAGTAACCAACAACTGGATTAGTCACTAGTTTATGAGTCTTGACTCGGTGAGTGTTGAGGTTGGGGAGATGAGGAGATGGGGAGCAGGGGAGCAGTGATAACTTCATACCTCATACCTCATACCTCATACCTCATACCTCATACTTCATACCTCATACTTCATACTTCATACTTTCTTGCCCACTCAGGACTCAGGACTCACCGACTCACCGACTCACCGACTCACCTCCCCGCCGTCACTGATAGCCCTTCCACAATCAACGATGGCGTGTAACACGGGCCGTTCCAATCGGCGTCACTGCCTATAGCAAGGCAGCGTTTGAGGGCAGAGTAAACGTTACCCGCAACCATTGTGTCTTTCACGCGACCAATAATTTGCCCCTGCTGCACGCGGTAGCCTAGCTCCACGTTAATCGAAAAATCTCCTTCGATTCCTGCGCCGCCGCCTAATATTTGGTCGATAATCAGTCCCTCATCCAGTTGAGCGATCAAGTCGGAAAGAGATTGCTGTCCGGGATGGACGAGCAAATTCACCAGTCCGGGGGTAGGATAGCTGCCTAAACTGGGACGAAAACCACTTCCTGTCGAGTCTGTACCGAGCTGACGTCCGGTTGTGCGATCGCTATAAAATTGCTGCAATCGTCCTTCGAGAATAAACAAGAGTCGCTTTGTGGGAGTCCCTTCATCATCAAAGGGACAGCTAAATGGGCCCCAATCCGGTTGCTGAGACAAGGTAATGTTTTCTGAGACGACGGTTTGTCCTAAGCGATCGCTCCAGGGTGAGACCCCCTCCACAACTCGCTTACCATCCAATGCCGCTTGTACCGTATCCCAGAGCAAATCTGCTGCTTTTGCCGTCAACAAAATCGGCACCCGACCGCTCGGCGGGGCAACATTTTCCTTTGCCCAAGCTAAACGCTGTAAGATTTGCTGGGCAACTTGTTCCGAGTCCAGCTGATTGCGCTGGGTTTGCCCATCGGAAACACTCAAAAAGTCATCGCCCCGCACCCACTCAGCGGCAAGAAAGCAGCTCAAGGTTGTATCGGTGTAGTAGCAATCTAGTCCTTGAGAATTGATCAGGCGCGTTGTCTCTTCTTCACATTCCCATTGCCCCGTGCATAGTACATCAGGATAAACCTCTCGCACTCTGGCGATCGCCTCTTTCCCCATTTTCACTAGTTCCTCGACAGGCACCACCTCCCCCAGATCGGGATAGTTGGACGTTCGCCCGTCCGCCAGCTCGACGGTTTCCGGTTCATTGAGCTTTGATAAGGCGATCGCCCGCTCTACCAAATCCTGGGGTTCCACAGGGCCATAAGCAACTGCTAGTCCTGGACGCCCCTCTCGCCAAACCCGCAACGCTATCCCTTCGGATTGAGTACTTTCTAGCTGTTTGAGTCGGTTAGCTTCAAAAAAAACAGGCCGCGATTGCGATCGCGACTGATAGACTTCTGCACTCGTTGCCCCTGACGAAGCCGCCAACTCTAATAGCTGCTGAATCGGTACTGTTTGTGGTAAGTCGTTAGTACTCATTAATCCCCAATTCCTAGCTCAACTCTTGCAACAGCCAAAATCCGGCAAAGGATTCTGTATTTGGGTTCTCCTGAACAGCGAGAAAATGGACATTCTGGGCTTTTTGCTTGGCTTCCTCAAATCCTGTAGCTTCCTTGATGATTTGAGGGTCTTTAATGGGTGCCAGAATCCAGCTATCACTATCCCCCGTCTCCAGAAGCAATCGGGCTGGAGAACCACTATCAAACTTCACAAACGCCAGCTCTAAACCAGACATCCAGCCTGCCAGAGGAGTCGCTCTCGGAGAAAAAATCACCACACCAGGAATCCGGGCATCAGGAGCGAGGTCAAACATAGAAATCGGGAAGGCTTCACCAAAATTAATTTCCCACTCGTCCATCTCCTCAAAAGCAGCGGCTTCTAAGGTGACAAATGCCCACTGCTGACCGATCAAGGCATCCGGTAAACGTTGTGGCGTCTGTGGTTGATAACGAACAAAGGAGGAAGCCGCCGCCGAGGCTACATACCCTGGCTGCTGGGGATAAAAGTCTTGGATGCGTTGTTCTGTCCACCGATTCAGGGCGTAGGTACGGCGGCTAGCGTAGGCAGCAATACCCAACTCGTCACAGGCTTTGGTAATCATGTTGCTCATTTGCCGCCGGAAAAAGCGAATTTTTTGGGGCGGCTGGGGGGCTTTAGCGATCGCCTCCTCCAATACCTCCCGCAACCAAAGTGAATTGACCTGCTGGTTCGGACAAAACCGAGCATACTGAAACAACGAGTCAGTGGACTGCCGCGTGTCCAGAGGACTTTCACAAATTAAAACTTCCCAAACTTTTTTTTGATTTTCGTCCAAAATCGGACGCGAATAAAAATCTAATTCCCAAACAGTACTCATGCCGCACAGTTACTTATCTGACCCATCTCTTCACTTTAGAGGTTTTTCGGACTCGAAAGCGATTGAGAAATGAGACTGACGATGGGAAACGGGGATGAGCAGGTGCTCAGGAGATGGGGAGATGGGGAGCCGGAGGGACTTAGGATCAATCCCAACTGACGAGAAACCCCGACTCACCGAATCTCTTTCCCATCTTTAGGGAACTTGAATCGGAATCAAGGCATTTTCGGGTATGTAGCTGCGGAAAATACCGTTATCTGCCAAGACGACAACTAGGTGCAAGGGAAAGTCTGGCTCAATGTGTAAATCTGCCCAGGGGACTGCCACTTCCAGACACTCCTCAAAGGCGACTTGAGCGCGGCTAACACGGGCAGACCATTGGTGATGTTCTGCTGCCTCTTTAAGCCAACAGCTTTGAGTCAGCAGGTTAATACCAAGGTGGTGGTGGAACATGTAATTTAAGGGGGATTCGTCGGGTACCTCAGCCAAGGGTGCGGGGCTATTGTGCATTGTTCGCTCAGGATAAAACCAGAGTAAATGCAGTTCTCCAGGGATATCTTTGCCCGGTTGCACGCCCGCTTTGAAGTCCAAGCGCAAAAAGAAGTTGAGGTGATTTACCCCATACCAGAGCCGCTGAACGGCGCTGCTGCGGTGCATTGTCCCCCGTGCGCCGCCGATTTCAATGCGACCTGCCTGATCCCAGTCTTGCTCATCACCCCAGCCGTTGATGATCGGATGAATGAAGCTTTCCGGTCGATGATCGCCGCGAAGGGCATGAATTTCCACCGCTTGCTTGACGTTGGGAGGAACTGGCTCGTTGAGGGCTTGGTAGATTGCAGCGAGGTGTTCCCGGAACAATTGGTCAAACATCGCATCCTGGTTTGAAGAATGACCTTCGCCAAACCACCAGAACCAGTCTGAGCCTTCCGCCGCATAAAGAGCTTCCCAAACTTCTGGGTTATTTTCTTCCGTTGCTTCTGGGTGATTGGCTAAGGTCTGCCGTGCGGTAGTTAGCAAATCCCAGGCGCGATTTTTGGCAGGGTCGCCAATCCAAGTGGTGAAGCTGCCATCTACCCAGGAACCGCTGTGCAGTTGCTGGGCGGGGAGGATTTCTGTGGGGGGAAACTGTTCGATGAACTCGGAAACGGTGACTAGCTTGATGTTGCTCTCATTGCTGAGAGTCTGATAGAGAGACTTCAGGAAGGGAATGCCGTCTTTTTCGTAGTATTCCCAGCAATTTTCCCCATCTAGGGCAATGGTGACTAACCACGGCTGTTCTAGGGAGGAGCCACCGCCGGGTTGACGGTGTTTCAAGGAACGGGCGATCGCATCTAAGTGTCCCACCAAATCCGTTGCTGCCTGTTTTGGCTCCATCGACCCGTAGGTAAAGCCGATTAAGTCGGACAAGCGGTGGTCGCGAAAGACAATCGATAACGGCCCATCGGGTGTTTCTAGACGATAGGGACGGTAAATTAATTCCGGTTCTGAGACATTGCCCGCTTCATTGCGGTGGAAGAAGTGGTTAATGGAATTGCCCAAGACGGCTTCATCTGAGCAAATCCACTCAAATCCCTGTTGGGCAATGTAGGGTAAAATCTCCGGGCTTACAGATTGCTCGGAAGGCCATAAGCCACGAGGAGCGCAACCAAATCGCTCTTTGTACATCTCTCTCGCTTTGCTCAGGTGCCGGGGAATATCTTCTGACCACTGGAAGCGTTGCTGGGGTAATGCCATATTGGGCACTGCCCGCTGTCCCGCATTTGTATCTGCTAGCAGGGGCAAAATCGGATGGGTGTAGGGCGAGGTAATGACTTCTAGCTGCCCTGCCTCCTGCATTTTTTTGTGCTGCGGGATGATGCGACTGAGGATTTCTTTTTGCTTGGAGAAAATACGTTGGCGATCGCTTAAGCTGAAATTCTGTCCCTGCTTCAACCACTGCTCAATCTCTGGGTCATCCCAAAACAACGGGTCAATCCATGCCAGATTGTGCCACGCCAGCAAATCGCCGTAATCTTGGTCTGTCCAATTCTCCAGACACCACACTGCCCCTTTCTCCTGCCGCATGTGGTACAGCTGTGAATAGCGAGGATGGGGGTCGATTAAGGTGTGATGATTGGCGTCAAAGAAATGTTCAATAATGAATTCTTGTTGCTGACGAGAGAGCTGATCGCTAGACGTCAAAGCCGCCGCCAAATAGGGGTCTATGGCAGTGCCAGCAATATAATCTTCCAGTTGCAAAATCAGTGAGGGAACTAAATTCACCGTTTGATGCAACTTAGGATAATCCTCTAGAAGCAATACCAAATCTAAATAATCTTTCGTACCATGCAGTCGCACCCAAGGCAGACGATACTGACCCGGAGCATCGGTGGTACCCGTGCGGCTTTTGTACAGCGGCTGGTGCTGGTGCCAGATAAACGCGACGTATAAAGGATAAGACATAGAAGTGTTTAGGCCAGAGGTGGGCAATTAGGGACTAGGGATGGGGTAGAGCGTGCTGGGTTTTGAGTAGTCAGGATTTAGTTGAAGGTTGAAAGTAAACAAGTTGAAAGCTACCAACGTGAATATATCCAGCATTTCATCCTTCATACTTGTCTGCCTACCCCACCGTCCCTAATTTCTACATCACTTGCTCGACTTCAACGATTTCTGGGATAAATTCGCGCAAGCGACGCTCAATGCCCATTCTCAGGGTCATGGCTGAACTAGGGCAAGACCCGCAAGCACCTTGTAAGCGGAGTTTGACCACTGGGCCATCTAAGCCAACGAGTTCAACGTTACCGCCATCAGCCATCAGGTAAGGACGCAATTCATCCAAAACCGTTTCGACGTTTTCAGGAGTGAGTGCCAATGTTTGAGACATAATCTACCTTTTGTGATTGTTTACTTGCAATTTTCGCTCTGTGTTTATCCTAACTTTCCTCAACAGAGCTACAGAAATCGGCTACTCGCCATCAATGAGGATCGATATCCGAACGGCACTAGTTACTTGGTTTAGCGATCGCACTATTATTGATGGCTGAGTGACCGAGCCTTGAGGATAAAAACGCTAGACTGTAGCGGGTTCTAAGAGCTTGATGTTGGAGAAATTGAACTCCGTGCTGGTTTTGTCGTCGCCTTTGATGGAGTGAACGACTTGACGCGTCATCACGTAGTAGTTGCCGACTTTTTCAAATGTCTCCTCGAAGTCTTGTTTGCCAGTGACATCGCCTGTCTTGGCGTTGCGGAAAACAGCGTTGTAGGCTGATGAAACATAGCCTTCTCCAGTGTCGAGACTTTCTTTTGTGTTGATGGTGAATGCCATCGGTCCCATGACACGGCTGACTTGACTAATTTCTTTGCCTCGGACTTTGTAGTTAGATCCCATGGAATCGCCTTTTACCAGAATCTCCACCGCACCTGTGGGGTCTTCTTCCCCCAGGCTAAAGGCGCTTTTGCCATGAGCCTTTTCAAAGGATGAGCGCTTGCGGTGAGTGACAATATCACGCATCTGGTTGTAGACGCTTTCTTGTACCTTTTCGTCTTCGATTCCGGTGACCTCTACAGTGAGATCGCGATTGATTTGAACTTTACCGCTGTAAACTTCGTCATTTTGCTTGACTTCAACATCAGCACTGTAGCCAGGGAAGTTTTCGTTCCATGTGTAGCGGTTTTCGTAGGCAGCCTGAAACATTTCCCGCGCTTTGGTTTGCTCTGTCGTCATAGAACTTTACTTGAATTAACTTTTTATATTGTAGAAATTGTTACTGACTGCGTTGAGTCAGCGCGATCGCATTTTTGTAATCAATCTCGACTGAGCCTTCGGGTAAAGGCGTCTCGCGTTCCCATGCAAAAGTATACTGGCTTGGAAACGCGATCGCTCAAGCCAAAGAAAAAGTTAATTTTTGCTTTCATCCCCGCAAAGGGCTTCCTCAGCGCCACACCTCGTTAGAAGCTATTCCATCCCTAAATTAAGCAGCTCAATGCCTTCTGATTCTGATGTTTGCGAAGAAATCATCACGGGTTCTTGATACAACGGAATGGTGAAGGTGACTGTTGAACCTAGTCCTTCCCCCATGCTGTAAAAATTGACCACGCCTCCCATGCTTTCAACGAGTTTCTGGGAAATCGTCAGTCCTAAGCCTGTTCCTCCGTACTGGCGAGTGCGTTCCCCATCAACTTGACTAAAAGATTGGAAAAGCTTGTCTTGCTTGTCGAGAGAGACCCCAATTCCTGTATCAGCAACGCGCACTTTCACCACGCCAGGAAGTTTGTGGTTTTTCAGCGTCACCTTTTTCTTCACAATTTCCGTGCTGACTGTCACGCCGCCTTCGTGGGTAAATTTGATCGCATTGCCTACCAAATTCAGTAGCACTTGCAACAATCGTTGGTAGTTGCCAAATAAAATCACATTATCGTGGGTGGGAGGTAGCTCGATATTAAGGCTCAGTTTCTTTTCCTGTGCCTGATTATTTGTAAACTTCTCAACAGCATGCATCAGTTCGTTGAGCTGGACAGGGCTTAAATCCAGCTCCATTTTCCCGGCTTCGATTTTGGCAATGTCGAGGATATCGTTGATGATATCGAGGAGGTGGAGAGCCGAGCGGTGAGCGTCATCAATGAACTCACTTTGTTCCTCTGGGCTGTCTACCAATCCATCGATGATTAACTTCAGGCTACAAATAATGCCATTGAGGGGCGTCCGGAGTTCGTGAGTTGTATTAGCGAGAAATTGACTTTTCAGCCGAGAGGCTTCTTCTGCTTGCGCCCTAGCTGCTTCTAGCTCTTTATAGAGGGTGCCGTGAGCGATCGCCGTACCCACTTGATCGGCTAATTCCCGCACGAGTTCAATTTCTGCAACAGTCCAGTGACGGCGGCGATCGCATTGTTGCAAGCTAATCAAACCATTGGGTTTGTCTTTATAGGAAGTTGAAACCACTAAGACTGATTGTTCTTCAAATGTCGTCGGAGTGATTTGCTCGACAACTACGGGTTCTTCGCTATCGATTGCCTGTCTTAGGTGCGGCTCTAGGGCGAGTTTCAGCCGTTGACCTAACATTGAGCTAAAGGGTTTCTGGCAGTACTCTGCTTCTACATTAATCGTCTGCTGCTCTGGTTTGTAGGAGCAAATAATACAGCGACTAACCGCGAGAGCTTCGCCTAAACTCGTGACGGTACGTTGCCAAATTGTGTCGAGATCAAGGGTACGACGAATGCTGCGGGAAATTTGGGTTTGGAGGTTTTTGTAGGGATCAGCAAGCGGTGGCAAAATTGGCTCCATCACCGTTGAAGCTAGCGCCTGGGGCAATAGATACCCCATCACGAGTACGGTAGTGGCGTTACCCTCCCTTGGCAAAATGGGGCTAATGACTAACTCCACTGGAAAATGTTGGTCAGCATAGCAAAAGGAGTAGACGCCACGTTCTGGAGTTCGTCGTTCTAAAACTCTTTGGATTTGTGCCTGATAGCAGTCTAGAGCCACGGGGTGAAAGGTCTCCTTTAAGGGTACTTTTACCACCTTCTCTAGACTCAAGTCATAGCGTTCAGCATTTTGCCAGTAAAACGAGAGATACTGACCTGACGCATCTTGAGTAAATACCAGTTCTGAACCTAGATCCTGCAAAAAGCTAACGTTGCCTTGTGCAGTTGCAGATTCCATAGGGTTATACCAATATTGAGGACTTTGAGAGTTAGCAGAAGCAATCATTAGCAGGAACTTGGGAACTGCAAGTTACGAAATTAAGATGTAGCGAACCCCTGTAGATGCAATCAACTGTGGCTCAAAGCCTCAGTACCGATTTTTTGGCAAAATGCCTGAGCCTGATTTAATCATTCCATTCCCCACGGGGCGGCACCGGAGGATTGCGCTCTAAGGTACGAGCTAGCTCGTCATCTCGTTGACGTTCCCCTCTCAGCCACTGCCGAATTGCTGTTTCAATGACCTTACTAGGGTCGTTCGTCAGGTGCTTAATTTGGTCTACAAGTTCGACGTCTATATGAATGGAAATTTCTTCTTTATCAGGGGAATGTTCGCGGTGTAAGGCATGCTCATTCATGTTTACTCAGGGGAGTTTCTTTTAAATGCATTTTACGATAACTATTTAAGTTACTCAGTCAATAGCACTTGTCTCCACTAAAGAGCCACTTTATTTAAGCTTCTCTGGCTTAAGATAGCAAAAGCAATCTTGTCTGTTGGCGCGGTCTCGGCTGGCTAAGACTGTCTAGAAGCGGGAGACTGGGAAACCAAGGCTTCACTTGAGAGTGGCAAAGGCACTGAATCCTGTCGAGCTTGTTATAACATCCACAGGAATTGCGGAAACATTAAAATACATTAAGTGCTACTGACTCTTTGGTTGCTGGTTCTTTTTTGTGACCTGTGAATAACTATGACTGACGTTCCCGTCTCGCGCATCCGCAATTTCTCGATCATTGCTCATATCGATCATGGAAAATCCACTCTAGCAGACCGCTTGCTACAGACCACGGGCACGGTGGACGATCGGCAGATGAAAGAACAGTTCCTGGACAACATGGATTTAGAGCGGGAGCGAGGTATTACCATCAAGTTGCAAGCGGCACGGATGAACTATACTGCCCGTGACGGTGAGCAGTACGTCCTCAATCTGATTGATACACCGGGGCATGTGGACTTTTCCTATGAGGTGTCGCGATCGCTAGTGGCTTGTGAGGGGGCATTATTAGTTGTCGATGCCTCTCAGGGAGTGGAAGCCCAGACATTAGCAAATGTTTACTTAGCCCTAGAAAATAACCTAGAAATTATCCCCGTCCTCAATAAAATTGACTTGCCAGGAGCCGAACCGGAACGGGTAATCAACGAAATTGAGGAAATTATCGGGCTTGACTGTAGCGGGGCGATTAGGGCATCGGCAAAAGAAGGAATTGGGATTCCCGAAATTTTAGAGTCTATTGTACATTTGGTGCCCCCGCCAAAAGACACAGTAGATCAGCGGTTGCGGGCGTTGATTTTTGACAGTTACTATGACCCCTATCGGGGAGTGATTGTCTATTTTCGAGTCATGGATGGTACGGTCAAAAAAGGCGATCGCGTCCGCTTGATGGCATCGAAGAAAGAGTACGAAATTGACGAGTTGGGCATCCTTTCCCCTACACAAGTTCAGGTTGAAGAACTTCACGCTGGGGAAGTCGGTTACTTTGCGGCTGCCATTAAAGCTGTCGAAGACGCCCGTGTTGGTGACACGATTACCCTCGCCGCCACTCCGGCTGAAACCGCTCTACCGGGTTACACCGAAGCCAAACCGATGGTGTTCTGTGGCTTGTTCCCGATAGATGCCGCTCAGTACGAAGACTTGCGGGATGCCCTAGAAAAGCTCAAACTCAATGACGCTTCCTTGAACTACGAACCGGAAACCTCTAGTGCGATGGGCTTCGGCTTTCGCTGCGGCTTCTTGGGATTGCTGCACATGGAGATCGTCCAAGAACGCTTAGAACGAGAGTACAACCTGGACTTGATCACTACCGCCCCTTCTGTGGTGTACCGCGTCACTACGAACAAGGGTGAAGTCTTGAATATTGATAATCCCAGCACCTTACCTTCACCGCAGGAACGGGAGAAAATTGAAGAACCCTACGTCAAAGTAGAGATGATTACACCGGAAGATTACGTTGGCACGTTGATGGAACTGTGTCAATCTCGGCGGGGCGTTTTCAAGGATATGAAATATCTCACTCTAGGGCGAACAACTTTAGTTTATGAGTTGCCCTTAGCGGAAATCGTGACCGACTTTTTCGATCAACTTAAGTCTCGTTCTCGCGGCTACGCCAGTATGGAGTATCAGATCATCGGCTACCAGGAGAACTTTTTGGTGAGGCTGGATATTTTGATTAATGGCGATGCGGTTGATTCTTTGGCAATGATTGTCCACCGCGACAAGGCGTACAATGTCGGTCGGGCGATGGTGGAAAAACTTAAGGAACTGATTCCTCGCCACCAATTTAAAATTCCTCTCCAAGCTTCTATCGGTAGTCGCGTTGTCGCTAGTGAACAGATTCCTGCCCTACGCAAGGATGTGCTGGCGAAGTGCTACGGCGGTGATATTTCCCGGAAGAAAAAGCTGCTCCAAAAGCAAGCCAAGGGTAAAAAGCGCATGAAAGCCGTGGGTACGGTGGATGTCCCCCAAGAAGCGTTTATGGCAGTGCTGCGCTTGGAATCGCCATAAAATAAAGGGGGCTGCCAAAAATCCATTTTTTTCTCTAGGGGTACGGCAGGTTGGTACCCCCTAGTGCTTTATTTACCTACAGATTTGGTGGGGCGGGTTGTTGCTAAGTTCTCTTGATTGCCCGCCAGTAGGAAGCTTGGGGCGACGCTGACTCTAGCAAGAGTGTTGTTTGAATCCTTGATTGGGATGAGAGCGATCGCCTTTTCTCGTACACCCTTTTTCAAGGTTCAAAGAGTCTTTACCATAAGATGTACAATTCTTCACTATAACTTGATAAAACCCTACAGATCTGGACACCTTTGTGTTCCAAGGTTAGTTTAAGATTGATTTCAACCCATAAGAGTCAGTTGCATGAGAATTCTGGTTACGGGTGGTGCTGGTTTTATCGGTTCCCATCTCATCGATCGATTGATGGTGGATGGTCATGAAGTCATTTGTTTAGATAACTTCTATACCGGAAGTAAGCGCAATATTCTCAAATGGCTAGATCACCCCTATTTTGAATGTATAAGGCACGATATTACTGAGCCAATTCGCTTAGAAGTCGATCAAATCTATCACCTAGCTTGTCCAGCTTCGCCAATACACTACCAGTTCAATCCTGTCAAAACCATAAAAACAAACGTTTTGGGAACCCTGAATATGTTGGGGTTAGCCAAGCGGATAAAGGCAAGATTCCTACTGGCTTCAACCTCGGAAGTGTACGGCGACCCAGAAGTTCATCCGCAATCAGAAGACTACAGAGGTAACGTCAATCCCATTGGGATACGTAGCTGTTATGACGAAGGCAAGCGTGTTGCAGAAACCCTGGCTTTTGACTACCACAGACAAGGTGGTTTGGAAATTCGCGTTGCCCGGATTTTCAACACCTACGGCAGTCGCATGTTAGAAAACGACGGTCGCGTGGTGAGCAACTTTGTCGTGCAAGCCCTCAGAAATAATGCCCTTACCGTGTATGGTGACGGGTCACAAACGCGTAGTTTCTGCTACGTATATGACCTGGTAGAAGGGCTGATGCGACTGATGAATGGCGAACATACAGGTCCCATCAACTTAGGGAATCCTGATGAATACACCATTTTAGAACTGGCTGAGGCGGTTCAAAAGATGGTCAATCCCGACGCAAAACTTAGCTTCAAACCCTTGCCAGAAGACGATCCGCGCCGCCGTCGTCCAGATATTACGCGGGCGAAGAATCTGCTAGATTGGCAACCCACCATTCCCTTAGAAGAGGGATTAAAAATGACCATTGAGGATTTTCGCGATCGCTTAAATTCCACTCCAGAAAATCACATGGCATCGTTGTGAAAAACCAATCAACTATAAGTTGAGCTGTGTGTTTTAACTGAATCTGTTTTCGAGCAAGATACTGCCCAAAAAACTTTCCAAATTCTATTCTTGAGGACTTCCCCATGCGCGTTTGTGTCATCGGTACTGGATATGTTGGTTTGGTTACTGGCGTTTGCCTGGCTCATATCGGACATCATGTTATCTGCGTTGATAACAACGAAGAGAAAGTCAAATTGATGAAGTCTGGACAGTCGCCCATCTACGAGCCGGGACTATCAGAGCTGATGCAGGCTTCTACCCAAGCAGGGCGTCTGGAATTTACCGCTGATTTGGCAGCCGGTGTTGAGCATGGCGAAATTCTCTTCATTGCTGTAGGGACACCACCTATGCCGACAGGCGAAAGTGACACCCGTTACGTCGAAGCTGTCGCCCGTGGCATTGGTAACCATCTCAACGGCGGCTTCAAAGTGATTGTCAACAAATCCACCGTACCTATTGGTTCTGGTGACTGGGTACGGATGATTGTCTTAGATGGCGTTGCCGAACGTCAGAAGGCGTTAGTCGGTGCGGGAGGCGTTAGCGACGATGTCATCACCCAAGTCGCCGCTGATTTTGAAGTAGTCAGTAACCCAGAGTTCTTACGGGAAGGTTCCGCTGTATACGATACCTTCAATCCTGACCGCATCGTTTTGGGGAGCAACAGCCCGAAAGCGATCGCGATGATGAAAGAACTCTATACCCCGATTGTCGAACGCCAACATGCCGAAGACAAAGCCGCCGCACCCGTTCCTGTAGTCGTCACTGACATCAGCTCAGCCGAGATGGTGAAATACGCTGCCAATGCCTTCCTCGCCACCAAAATTAGCTTTATTAACGAAGTCGCTAACATTTGCGATCGCGTTGGTGCTGATGTTACCCAGGTTGCCAAAGGTATTGGTCTAGATTCCAGAATTGGTAGTAAATTTCTGCAAGCCGGGATTGGCTGGGGCGGCTCCTGCTTCCCTAAAGATGTCTCTGCCTTGGTTCACACCGCCGATGACTACGGCTACGACGCCACCCTCCTCAAAGCGGCGGTCAGCGTCAACCATCGTCAGCGCTTAATGGCCGTTGAAAAACTCCAGCAAGAACTGAAAATCCTCAAAGGCAAAACCGTCGGCTTACTCGGCTTAACCTTCAAGCCTGACACCGATGATATGCGTGACGCCCCCGCCCTCAACTTGATCGAACAGTTGAACCGCTTGGGTGCAAAAGTCAAAGCGTACGACCCCATTGTTTCCCAAACCGGAATGCGTCATGGCTTAACGGGCGTGCTGGTAGAAACCGATCCAGAACGCTTGGCAGATTGCTGCGACGCTTTGGTAGTCGTAACCGACTGGCAGCAATTCCTGAAGCTAGATTTCCCCAAGATGGCATCGCTGATGAACAACCCTGTGATCATCGACGGTCGTAACTTCCTCGATCGCGAAATCGTAGAACGGGCAGGATTCCGCTACGTTGGGATTGGACGTTAAGGTTGCGGCTATTAGTCCTTAATCCTTAGCCATCAGTCATTAAAACAGGAGATCCCCCCAACCCCCCTTTTTAAGGGGGGCTTTTTTTTATGAGTAGGCTGGCAAATCTCTCCATACTCCTCTTCTCTCCTCCGCGTCCTCTGTGCCTCTGCGGTTTATTAAAGCTAAACCAATTTAGGTTGATGCGATGTCGGAACCCCACCCCTAACCCATAGTGGTGTGCACACCACCAAGAGAATTAAGCGCAATGTATTTGGTGAGAATTGGTATAACGACTGAAATCTCGCCTCAACCAGGCTTATTCCGCCTGCGCGGACTCAACAAAGAATGGACTAGCCGCAAGCGACTCAGCCAACCAGAACTTCGCCCCGGATTGCTTGCTCGATTTGCACCCGATCCAAAGCGCGACCAATGACCACCAACTTTGTCTGACGGGGTTCCGTCCCTTGCCAGGGGCGATCGTAGAAGGAATCAAACCGCTTCCCAACGCCTTGCAGCACCAAACGCATCGACTTGTTCGGCACGGCAACAAAACCCTTAATCCGGTAAATTTCCTGCTGTTCCACTAAAGCCGAAAGTCGCTTCACTAGTGCTTGTGGTTCAAAGGCTTGATCGAGGGTTACATGAATCGAGTTCACCTGATCATCATGCTCGTGGTCTTCTTCCGTGTCGTGGTGGCTAGGACGGCTATCTAGGTTATCCTCTACCGCTGCATTGAAGCCTAGCAGTAACTCTGGGCTAACTTCACCGCTACGGCAAGGCACCACCTTTACTCCCGAAGGAAGTTGTTGCTGTAACCACTGCTGTACCTTATGGCGGGTTTCTTCATCCACCAAATCAACCTTAGTCAGCAGCACCAAATCCGCACAAGCCAATTGGTCTTCAAACAACTCCTCAATCGGCGTTTCATGCTCTAAGTTGGGGTCAGCTTGCCGTTGGGTGTTGAGAGCATCTAAATCAGAGGCTAGAGTCCCGGCTGCGACTGCCTCACAATCAACTACCGTAATCACACCATCCACCGTTGCGCCTGTACGAACCTCTGGCCAACGGAAGGCTTGTACCAACGGTTTTGGTAAGGCTAGACCGGAAGTTTCGATCACGATACAATCGAGGCGAGTGCGCCGCTTGAGTAATTCTTGCATCGTCGGCAAAAACTCTTCCTGTACGGTGCAGCACAGGCAACCATTCGTCAATTCCACAATATTGCTGATGGAGTCTTCGTCGTCGTCACAAACCTGGCAAGAACGCAGCAGTTCGCCATCAATGCCAACTTCGCCAAACTCATTCACCAGCACGGCAATACGTCGCCCTTGATTGTTTTGCAGCAACTGGCGCACCAGCGTTGTTTTACCTGCTCCCAAAAAGCCAGTAACAACCGTAACGGGAATCTTTGTACCCACAATTCACTCCTTAATTGAAAGCTTTTTAGTCTTTGCTCAAGTAAGCGGCGGAACCTTCGCTAAAAGGCTACGTTTCAGCGGTTCTGGTCGTTCTGACCAAGGCAACAATCCATCTGACTTGGCAGAGTACTGACTAGCACATTGCAGCACGGCGGCTGAGGTGACAGGTAATGCTTCGTCATTAACGGGTAAGTCGCCAAACACATAAGTGTACTTTCCAGGGGCAGCGAAGGAAACCACACAGGCATGGCTGCAAGCACTCATGCACTCGACAGGGCGAATCGAGAAGTTGTCACCTTGCTGGAGGTGCTGAAGTTGTTCTAAAAGTTTTTGCCCGCCGCTAACACCGATAGGTTTGCCGTCCTTCCAGGTGCTAGCACAGGTGGTGCAGACAAATAAAGTTGTTTGGGTCATAACGATTCTTCATCTGTACCTCGCAGATGGATATCAAAGTAACTCTTAACGTCGGCGGGCATTCTGACTAAGAAACCTTAGTGGTTTCATTACAGTTGCGGGACAGCGTCGGATTTGCACCGAACTTTCCCCATTACTTCTAACGGCTGCTCTCCATCAGAACCGACTAGTTTCCTCAATGTATCACGGTTATTGCGATCGCATCTATTATCCAACCTTATCTCTACTCACGACCTAGTTAACTGAAAAAAGTCTTTCCCCCTCACCCTAAATCCCTCTCAAGAGAACCCGAAAGGGACGCATGAGAAACCTTGAATGGCTCTAGCTCCCTTTCTCCGGTTAAAGGGTTAAAGCTCTGTCAGTCAAGCAGACTCACGACACAACCGTAACGACATCGCTACTGGAATCCTGAGGGCTTTTCTTTTTCTATCCGATAAACATCCATGCTTACTCCCTGAAATACGGTCTTTTTTTCGTACTTCATTCCGATTTTCTTCAAAACTTTAACTGAAGCTATATTCTCCCGCTCCACAACTCCTAAAATATAGGCAATTTCAAGTTTATTTAATCCATATTCTAAAGCCGCTGAAGCCGCTTCCGTTGCCAAACCTCTTCCCCAGTATTTTTCATCTAATCGATATCCAAGTTCTTTTTCCTCTTGGTCATCAATAATTTCTACTGCTATGCCGCAGTAGCCTATCAAATCCTTACTTTCTTTAAGAACAACAGCCCATTTTCCGAAACCGTACCTGGAATAGGAACTAATAAAACTCTCGACTTTTGCTTGCGTTTGCGAGACTGAGAGCCTACCGATTGTAGAGAATTTCATCACTTGTGGATTAGCAAGTAGTGGAGCTAGCTGCTGAAAATCCTCTCGTATAAATTCTCTAAGAATAAGTCGCGATGTCTTTATTTGCATTTTATAGTTCTATCATTGAATAATTAGTTAGCTAGATCCATATTTGATTGTCAAAATAAAATTGTAATCGTCATAAAAACTTAAATATTTAAAAAAATCTCTACATTTTTCTTTCCTTTGCGCTCTAGCCTTCGGCAAGCCGCTGTCGCGTTTATGCGTCTTTATGGTTCATTAAAAACATCAAAATCAATCGTAATAAATTGATCAACTTGATATTAGCCAAGGTAGCTTTATAAGCGCAATCTGACTCATTCCTCATCCCCTAACCCCTTCTCCCAAGCTTGGGAGAAAGGGGACAACAGCCTTTTTTCCCCTTTCCCACATAAACAGCACTTAACGCACTAGCAAAGAAGCTTCCTGCTGCTCAAAAGCCGTGTAGTTGCCTCCCAAGGCTTCTACTATCGTGCGGGTATTAGCAACTATCATCTTGATGTAGCTATCTCCCTCGCCCCCTGGTGCGCCAATCGAGTCTGAGTAGAGTTCTTGTGATGCTAACTGCACCCCCGCTTCCTCTGCGACAGTTCGAATTAATGCCGGGTTGATCGTTGTTTCCGCAAAAATCGCTGGAACTTTGGCCGCTTTGACAGCATCCGACAATCTACTCACCGTTCGGGCGCTGGGTTGCTCCTCGGTGCTGATACCAATCAGAGTTCCCGTTACATCTAAACCGTAGGCGCGGGCGTAGTATTGAAAAGCATCGTGGGTAGTGACAAGTCTTCGCTGATTGGCGGGAATGGTTTGAATCTGCTGAGTAACCCACTGATCTACTCGCTGCAATTCCTCAGTAAGCTGGGCAGCATTTTCTGTGAATGTCTCTTTGTCTTCTGGGGAAAGCTCGATTAAGCGATCGCGAATTGCATTCACCATGGCGATCGCGTTTTCAGCACTTCCCCAAACATGGGGGTCGGGTTCTCTTCTGCCTTCGTAGTCAAAATCTAGCGGTTGCACCACTTCCCCCACGGCGAATTTCTTGGCATTAACTCCAGAAGAATCAATCAGCCTAATCAACCCTGGCTCTAGGTTATAACCGTTGTAGAGAATCAAATCAGCTTCTTCTAGTACCTGACTATCAATAGGCACTGGTTCGTAGGTGTGAGGGTCTGCTCCTGGTTCCAGGATGCCTGTTAGCGCAATTTCGTTTCCGCCCACTTGCTCAGTTAAGTCGGTAATTATAGTGCTGGTGGATACAACACGGGGCTTCTGCTCCCCTGTTGAGTTGGTGGGAGTGTTGCAGCCGCCCAGCCCCAGTCCTAAGCCAACAAGCGTTGATATTAATATCAGCCATTGCTGTTTTATACCGCACGACTGAGTCCTTACTTTCATACAATTGATATATTAATTTTCATAGTTGTCTCATTTTTATCCTATACTATTACTATTTTCATATTTGTTTCATTTTTTGATTAAATCGATATTCATATTTATCTCATTTTTTGCCCAGGGAATGTTTCACAACAGAAGTAAACTCGCAACAGAACATTACTAAGGAAGACTATTGCATGGACTGCATGAGCAACGGTAAGAGAGTTTTGAGCGTTAAGCACCTGGGGGTGCAGTACCGCTTGGTAGAGGCATTGAACAATATCAACTGTGAGATTCAACCCGGACGACTTACAGGAATCATCGGGCCTAATGGTGCTGGCAAAAGTACCTTAATGAAAGCCATGTTGGGATTAGTATCCCCAACGAGCGGTACGGCAATATATAAAGATAAGCCCCTGATGGAGCAGTTGGAAGACGTGGCTTACGTACCGCAGCGATCGCAAATTGACTGGACTTACCCAGCAACCGTGTGGGATGTCGTCCTGATCGGACGAGTGCGGAAAACAGGGTGGTTTCGCCGCTTTTCGACGGTATCCCGGCGTTTAGCAGCCGAGGCGCTGGAGCGGGTGGGGATGAGCGAATTTCGAGACCGCCCCATCGGACAGCTTTCCGGCGGACAGCAGCAGCGCGTCTTTTTGGCACGAGCATTGTCGGAAGATGCAGAGATTTTCTTTTTTGATGAACCGCTAGCAGGAATTGACAAGAAAACTGAGGGTGTTATTTTCAATATCCTCCACGAACTTGCCGATGCGTGCAAAACCGTACTCGTCGTTCACCACGACTTGGGACAAGCGATTACTAACTTTGACGACTTGATTTTGCTGAATCGGGAGCTAATTGCCACAGGGGGGCGCGAACAGGTACTAAAGGCTGATAACATACAACGTGCCTACGGTGGTCAAGTTGTGTTTTTTAACGAGCAGGCAGCGTAGAAGGGTGGAAGTGGTCACTAACCGTCAACCCTGCAATTTGAAGGACACACTATGTTAGAAGCGTTAGTAGAACCGCTGCAATATAGCTTTATGCAGCGATCGCTGCTCACCGCCGTTTTAGTCGGTATCGTTTGCGCCTCCGTTGGCAGCTACTTAATGGTGCAACGGCTGGCATTGTTGGGAGATGCGATCAGTCACTCAGTTTTACCTGGATTAGCTCTGGCATACATTGTAGGAGCCGACATCTTTTTGGGGGCGTTTATTGCCGGAGTCATTAGTACGATCGTCATTACCTGGATTCGGACGCGATCGCAAATTAAAGAAGACGCGGCGATGGGGATCGTCTTTTCCGCCTTCTTTGCCCTCGGCATCACCTTAATTACCGTCGTTCAGAAAGACAACAAAATTGACCTCAATCACTTTCTCTTCGGCAATATCCTTGCTGTCACTAGTGGTGATGTGATTAATACAGCAGTAATTACAGCGATCGTTCTTGCCATTGTCGTGCTGCTGTACAAGGAATTAATGTTCTACACCTTCGATCCCGTTGGGGCGCAAGCCGCAGGATTACCGACGAATCTCCTTGACTTTGGCTTGATGATTTTGATAGCCCTGACGATTGTCGCCAGCCTCAAAGCCGTTGGTGTTATTTTGGTGCTGGCGATGCTGATTACTCCCGGAGCCACCGCCTACTTATTAGTCAGTCGTTTGCACCAGATGATGATTTTAGGTTCGGTAATTGGCGTAGTTGCTAGCATCAGCGGTATGTATCTGAGCTACTTCTTCAATCTCCCTTCTGGCCCCGCGATTGTTTTAGTTACCTTTAGCTTTTTCATGCTGGCGTTTCTCTTCAGTCCCAGCCAGGGAATTTTGACTCATCCGCGTTCTCAAGCGTCAAGTCAGTCCAAGATTTGGCGAGAGATTAAAAGCCTGATTCCATTGTTCAAGCAAACGCGATAACGTTGGCGATCGCCGTTCGGTTTATTGAGGTCAAGGAACGGTCTGCTGTAGGTGAGGTGGCGTTAACGACTAATGAGTAGAAGACGGCGGAGCGGTTGAAGCAGGACGACTAGTTGTATGTAGTGTTCAACCGTGCTTCTACGCCAGAAGTGCATCCGATTCAAGACTCAGTAAAGTTAGGATGGAAGCCATTAGTGAAGATCGAGCCTGATCACGTTTCGGCTCAGAAAATATTAGAAGTAGAGCAATAGCGGGTATCTTATATGCAATTATAGACACAAAAACGCTACTACACGCCAGAAGAATATTTAGCTGAAGGTAAATGGTTACTGAGTGAGCAGGAATCTGAAGAAGCGGTTCTTGAACTAAGTTCTGTCGAGTTTCAAATTCCTTTAAAAGACATTTACGAGAAAGTCAATTTTGCGGATAGTGAGGAGTAGACCAATATTTGGCGAGAAATAAAAGTCTGAGCAGGCGTGCAAAGTTGTTGAGGACTCTCAAACTATTTTAGTGATGGAGATATTTGCCTCACTAAGTTTGAACTAAATGCGATCGCTCTTCAAACAACCTAGCGGCTACGTCCCCAAAGATAACTTAGCAAGCTAACGGTTGCGTTCAGCGGCGGTAAGTAGTCTTGAACTCAGCACCAAGACATCTACTCCATTCACTGCAACGCACTGGTTAGGCTGCTGGCGCTACAACTAAGAGAGTAACCTGTCATATTCTGCATGGGAACCGACCCAAAACCAGATGACTGTATCTCCCTCTAGCTGTCCAACTGCTCGATAACTTCTGCTGATACGAGCAGAGTAAATTGGCAATTCTGGATGTACTTTTTTGAAGCGCAGACTAGGATGATTAGGGTTTTGCTTGAACTGACGATATGCTTTGCGTGTTTGCTCTTGAACTTGCTCAGGTAGTTCCGCAAATGCCTTACGGAACTGAGCAGTTGTGCGTGACTTCACAAGGTCTCTGGATTTAATTCTTGGGTTTTACCTGCACGATATTCAGCCATTGCTTCGGCTGCAAGCTTAGCAAGAACATCTTGCGATTTCGCAAAGGTTGCATCCCATCGAGCTTCATCTTCAAGTTCTTCCAAAATCATTGCCGCGATCGCATCTTGTTCGCTAGCAGGTAAGGTCTTGAGCTTCGCAATTGCTCTTTCTAGTAAATCAGTCATCGTTCTGTACTCACAGAAGAAAGATAACATCTCCTCAAGAATCGCAATCATCTTGAATTAACCGCCCCTGAAATGACGGAAAGTACGGTTGAGATATTCCCAGTTTATCTAAGTGTCTTCATAATGAAGTAACTGCTGAGTGCCATCTTGTCCGATGCCTTAGAACGATTCCGGCAAGGCGGAGCTACGGCAAAGTTCCGCCTATCTGCCCAAGCCAACTCAGTAAAACGCTCGTATTATGCGAAACCAAATTTGAGTGCTAAGTTCTGAGCGTTGAGACACAGCAAACGCGGAGAATTTTTTACTCTCCGCGTCTTCAAAAATGTCCCTGCCTCTTCGCAAAATAGGGATTAAAAATTACCGCCGGAAGGGGCCAGGATTGAGTAGTTGTACTTCGCTAAGGCGAATGACGTAGGGATGGTACTGGTTCTTTTCATAAGACCCAATCCAGATCCCGTAGGTGCCTGCAAGCCATTGACCTGCAGCACCAGGGTTTTTGCCCTGTAAGTCGTCGTTACACCAACTTCCTCCTGGCCCTTTAATCAAAATGGTGGTGTCTTCTGGGCTTTCTACTTGCAGGCTGAGAAAGTTGAAAAAAGAGGTCAGCACTAAGGTATGGTCAGGCTGTTCATCGACAAAACCGACACAAGGGCCTGTGGGAGTTTCGGCGCGACCAGCAATGGATCTTACTGGAACAGAACCGCCACTAATTCCGCGAATGACTAAGGGGTCTGGGGAAAACCTTGGCCCGATCCTGACGTTTTCAAAGATGGGTGGGGATTGAACGGGCTGGGCTTGAGCGGCAGATCCGACTGCTAACGCCCCAGCAACCAGTGCCGAGGCGTGAGCGGTGCATAGGGTCAAGCTAAGTACGCTTGCCCGCTTGGATCTCCCACCAAATTTTGTTCCTTGCTTCGCCACTGGCTTATGCATTTAACGGCTATTATCGGCGCGTAGATTATGGAATATTATGCGCTGTCGCTACCATTTTTGACGATAAAGCCGTAAAGTTTGTTCCTGAATGGTGAATTTAGGACGCAGCAGCTTTGTTTTATTTGATTTGGTTTAGTGCTTGCTGTAAGCGCAGGCGATCGCGTCCTTGGAGATGGAGGATGACCCAGGACTGAATCAAATCAGGCCCGTTGACATCACCCGTTAAAGCGGCTCGGAGCGATCGCATTATTAAACCTTTTTTCACATTCTGCGCTTTTGTTACCTGCTTGACGAGCTGCTGCGCGTCATCAGCACTCAGTTGTTCGTAATCGCCCAACTGATCATAAAACGCTTGCAATACCGCTGGCGCTCCTTCCACTGCGATGCGTTCCCTTGCTTCGTCGGTAAAGTCCACCAAGTCGGTAAAGAACATTTTGCTCATATCGACCGCATCGGGCAGGCGCGTCAGGCTCTCTCGCAGCACGTCTGTCAATAGTTCTAACCAAACGCGATCGCTCGCTGGGTCAAATTCATATCCCGCTTCCTGCCACAAGGGAATCAGTTGTTCTAGCAGTTCCGGTACGGGTTTGGCGTGGAGATATTGACCGTTGAGCCAATCGAGCTTCGCCCAGTCAAACTTTGCCCCCGCCTTATTCACGCGCTCAAAACCAAATTGTTTTGCGGCTTCATCTAGGGTAAAGATTTCCTGCGTCGAATCCGGTGGCGACCATCCCAGCAAGGTCATGTAGTTGACCATCGCCTCCGAGGTATAGCCCAACTGCTGAAACTCAGAAATAGAAGTCACCCCATCACGTTTGGAGAGCTTGCGCCCTTCTGTGTTGAGAATCAACGGGGTGTGGGCAAATTCTGGCACTGTTGCGCCCATTGCTTCGTAGAGCAAAATTTGTTTAGCCGTATTCGCAATGTGGTCTTCGCCCCGGATGACATGGCTAATCTGCATATCAATGTCATCAACCACCACTGCTAGGTTATACAACGGTTGACCGATGGCATTATCCTCTGAAGCTCTGGCGATGACCATATCGCCACCCAGATCACTTCCTTTCCAGGTCATTTTGCCCCGTACTAAATCATTCCAGACAATTTCCCGATCGTCGTCAATTTTGAAGCGAATCACAGGTCTGCGCCCTTCGGCTTCAAAGGCGGCGCGTTGTTCTGGGGTGAGGTTGCGGTGGCGGTTGTCATAGCGCGGAGCCTGTTTCCGGGCTTTTTGAGCAGCCCGCATTTCGTCAAGTTCCGCTTCTGTGGAGTAGCAGAGGTAAGCCAAACCGTTATCTAAGAGAGTTTGAGTCGCTCTTTCATAAAGCTCTAAGCGCTTGGACTGGAAGATTGGCCCTTCGTCCCAATCCAAACCTAACCAACTGAGTCCGTCGAGGATGTTCTGGGTATATTCCGGACGCGATCGCGTCAAGTCGGTATCTTCAATTCTGAGGATAAATTTGCCGCCGTGGTGACGGGCAAATAGCCAGTTAAAGACAGCAGTTCTTGCCGTACCAATATGTAAATTGCCCGTGGGACTAGGGGCAATGCGGACTCTCACAGTCACAAAAGACCTCTCTATTGTCGCTTCAAAGTACAGAAGAAGGACAACAGCAGCAATTGATTATTCCTGCGTTTATCCTTCTTTCTTTAATCTTACGGGACTGACGGGGCTCGAACCCGCAACTTCCGCCGTGACAGGGCGGTGCTCTAACCAATTGAACTACAGTCCCAATTTTTGCGCCGATTTCTATTATTCACTCATCTACTAGATTTTGTCAACTCCTTTTTTGAAAATTCTCACAATCCCCTAGGAGCGGGGTCAAGCATGAAGGGAGTCGGGAAGGAAGGATGAAATGTGAAGGATAAAGTATGAAGGGTTAGAGGTTAAGGGCTATCACTTCTCCCCTGCTCCCTAACCCCTACTCAGCAATGCCCAACTTTTTCGTGTCTGCGACACCAACTTAATCTACTCTGCGGTTATTGCAGGTTTGGGGAACAGCTTCAACGGGAATGAAGCTGTGCAAACGCTTCATCCTCAAAACAGCAACTAATATTAAAACTTGAATGAACCACGGAGCCATGGTAAATGCCCAAATTGAGCAAATAATTACCGTACCAAAAGCAAGCAGACGAGAAATTTCATGAGAGGCACGTAGAAGCACTCCGACGCCACAAAGCGCACTTGCCAGTAAAACTAGAAAAATCGGGAGCATAACGGAATTACCTAATTACAGTTCAGCTCTCTTGCGGCAAAAGTTGTGTTGAATAAGTAGATTAAAATCTTGATACTGTTAACGTAACACTTACTTAGTAGTGCTAGTTGTAGTCCTAATTACTAACGCTATTGACTACAAAAATCTTTACAAAACTTTATAGTTAACGAAAAATTGTATTCAGTTGCAGTTTGTAGCAGCCGCTTGTAGAAATTCGCAGAGCCAAGTTTTCAATCGATAGGTAGCGCGGCAATCATCTTCGTTGTAGCGTAAAATCGCCTCTAGCAGAGTGCGATCGCCCGTCCTTAGCCACTGGTCATACCACCAGACGCATTGCGCCCCCGAAGCCCCCGCATCTCGCCATTCAAAGCCCAGCCAGTGAGCCAAATGTTTCAGGGAATAGCTTTCTACAGGAAACGTCACCGTCCCCATCACGCACTGATGCACATCGACAAAGCGAGATAGCAGAGATTTCACTGACGAGCGTGGAGTCTCGTAAAGCTTAGCTAGCCGCTTTACCGTATCCACTTCGTAGTCAGAATAGTGAAATATCGGCGCATCGGGGTAACGCGCCACTAACTCTAAAAATTGCTGCCAGATGGCGGCTTCTTCAAAGGGTTGTTCTGCCAAAAAGGGATAGAACCTTTCCCGTTCAGCCTCCCGTTCGACCACCAGCACGCCCAGCAGATAATCGAGATGACGTTCCGGTTCTGCCTCAATATCAAAATAAAGCTCCACAAGCGCAGAAGGGATAGTTAGCGCACCACTAGTTGGAGAATCCGTCTTCAAAATCGCTCGATTTTGCACCACCGCCTGGGCTTGTCGAATCAGTTGAGTTGTCAGTTCCCCATCGAAGACGGTTTCTAGTTGTGCTGGACTCGCATTGGCGAGGGACTCCGGCGTCGTGAGGTTTAGCATCTGCAAATCCTGGTAACGGCTGGGGGTCACTCCCGGTAAGAGGGATAGGTGCTGCTGGGCTTGAGCTTGGGCATAACAGTCGCTGTACCAATGACAAAGACTACAGCGATGTCGAGAAATAAACACCTCTGGGGCTGGTGACGCCAGCAGGGTTTCGATGCAATTTTTCAGTACCGTTTGCATCTGCGGTACCCATCGTTCTAGCTTCACGGAATAGGAATCTTGATTCCGCAAAATTAATTGGGCTGTTTCTGACCAAACACCCTGGGTTGCTGCTAGCAGTTGGGCTTGCAACGCCGCCACAATTTGATACTCAGGCTTGGGACGCCGACCGAGTTTGATGGTGGTGGGGACGTATATCCAATCGCCAAAGTCAGATTTTCCAGGATGTTTGGTAAGTAAATCGGGGTAGGCGACAAGTGTCACCGCAATGGGAGAACCGGAAGTGACTAGGGGCAAATCATTGCCGTGATTGTAGGAGAGGGAATTGAAGCTTGGGACTGCCAAATCGTCAGACAACGACAGCATCAGAACACCTTTTGTGATCTGTTCAACGCCTTGCTGCATTAACTCCAGCGTCGCGTTTGCCCCAGCTTGCCAATCCCGTGAGGGGTAGTAGGGGCGTTGTACCGTCGTCAGTGCCAGGATGGATTGTCGATGAGCAAGGCTGTCTTGGCGCAACTTCAGGAGAAAATCCTGATCGCGGTCTTTACTATTCGGGTCGTTGTAGATATCTAAAAACGCTCGACGCGGACAGCGTTTGTAATGCAGCAACAAGTCTTCAGTAATTAGCATATTTTAACGCTAGCGGATTTTCTGGGTTTTAAGGGTAGGGGAAAACCAACGTTTTTTACCGTAAGGCTGCGGATGACAGAGCTATTGCCTTAAAAGTAGACTTTCACGATATGTAGTTAATGGTTGCAAAAACTTTTACAAATTACGGCGCGCCTTCAAAGAAAGTTAAGCAAATTTTTCACCCTTATTGTTGTGCGTATGGGCACCGACAGCATTTCCCAATCTCAAACTCGTTGTCTAACTAGGCTGTCTCTGATTGCCCTTGGTGCCCTGGCATTTTTATCCGTTGCCAGTTACATTTGGTGGCAATGGACACTCGCTCTCCGACCGTTCTCCATCCCCCCTAACCCCGCCGAGTGGGGGGAACAAGAAACAGCGATCGCTACTTCATCCTCCACACTTCATACTTCATCCTTCCCACTTCATCCTTCATCCTCCACACTTCATACTTCATCCTTCCCACTTCATCCTTCATCCTGGGGATTCATCTTACTTTTTCTCACCTTACTCTTGCTTTTGTGCTTAGGGCTTTTTGTTGTTTTGCTGGGGCAAAGTAAGATTGGCGCTGATGCAGAAATGCAGCGCGTTACAACAGAACTGCGGCAGAAGAATGCTCAACTGGATCTTGCCTTTCAGGAAGTACAGTCAGCAACGAGCCTCAAGTCGGAATTCTTGGCAAACATGAGCCATGAAATTCGCACTCCAATGAATGCGGTGATTGGGATGACTGGGTTGTTGCTGGATACCTCCCTGACTGAGGAACAACGGGATTTTGTCGAAACAATTCGTCGCAGTGGGGATGCCCTTTTAACAATCATTAATGACATTCTAGATTTTTCTAAAATAGAGGCGGGCAAGCTAGAGCTGGAGCGATCGCCTTTTGATTTGCGCGACTGCATTGAGGAGTCCCTCGATCTGATCGTGACAAAAGCAACTAGCAAGGGGCTAGATGTTGCTTATCTCATGGATGACGACATCCCTAATACTCTGATTGGCGATGTCACGCGCTTGCGTCAGATTCTTGTCAATCTCCTGAGTAATGCCGTGAAGTTTACTCAAAAGGGGGAAGTGGTTATTTCTGTTACCTCTCGCCCTCTCAGTAGCGATCGCCGGGAGGCAGACTTCCACGTTATCCGGTTTGCTGTCAAAGATACAGGGATTGGCATTCCGCCAAACCGGATGGATATCATTTTTGAGTCTTTTGCTCAAGTTGATGCCACAACCACCCGACAATATGGCGGAACAGGGTTGGGGTTAGCGATCAGTATGCGTTTGAGCGAACTGATGGGAGGAAGAATTTGGGTGGAAAGTGAGGTGGGGGAAGGGTCTACCTTTTACTTTTCCATTGTGGCGGCGGCGGCTCCTAGTCAACCCCGCATCTACCTGCATGGAAGCCAACCGCAATTGCAAGGCAAACGCCTACTGATTGTGGATGACAATGCTACAAATCGCCAGATTTTGCGCTTACAAGCTCAGAAATGGGGGATGATTCCTCAGGAGGCAGCGACGGGTACGGAGGCGCTCAAGTGCCTTGTGCAGAGTACCGGGGCAGATTCTCGTCAGGACAATCGCTTTGATGTAGTGATTCTGGATATGCAAATGCTAGAAATGGAGGGTCTTACCCTGGCGGCAGAAATTCGCCAGCACCTAGACCAAAACGCCCTACCTTTGGTGATGTTGACTTCGGTGGGGGTGCGAGAGACTAGAAGCGATCGCCTGGGCTTTACTGCCAGGTTAAATAAACCGATTAAAGGCTCCCAGCTTTATGAGGTGTTGCTGAGGGTCTTTACTTCCCAATCTCAAAGAGCAAATCGGCGTTTGATTCCAGTACCCGTTAAATCCCTACAAATTAATTCCCACTTGGCAACACAACTCCCGCTCAAAATCTTACTGGTTGAAGACAATGCCGTGAACCAAAAAGTGGCACTGAGGATGCTGCAAGGAATGGGCTACCGAGGAGATGTGGCTGGCAATGGGATAGAAGCCTTGGAAGCCTTGCAGCGCCAAAACTACGATGTCATCCTAATGGATCTGCAAATGCCGGAAATGGATGGGATAGAGACAAGCCAGTGCATTCGGGCGCGTCCGGGACAGCAGCCCCGGATTATTGCGATGACGGCGGATGCGATGGAGGGGGTGCGCGAGGAATGCCTAGCGGCGGGGATGGATGACTACATTACAAAGCCTGTGAAGATAGAAGAATTGCAAGAGGCGTTGCAACGATGGGGAAGCCTGTCATTGCCAACCGCACCCGAAAGCCAAAGCCCCACTGAAGCCGTTCTGAATTGGGAGTATCTCCAGCAAATTTCTGGCGGCGATCGCATTTTTGCCAAAGAACTCCTGGATTTGTTTGTCAGCGATGCCCGATGTCATTTAGCGGCTGCCAAGATCGCGGCGACGGCTGGCAATCCGGAAGCCCTGGGAAAGGAAGCTCATCAACTGCGGGGAGCGAGTGCCAATGTCGGGGCGGTAGTGATGCATACCCTCGCTACCCAGTTGGAAGAAACAGCCCATCAGGGATGTTGGGAAAGCGCTACGGCTTTGCTAACCCAACTACAGGCGGCATTTGATGCCGTGACTCACGAGTATTACCATAACGAGAATTGCCCCTGCGGATAACCTCCTCCCTCAACCCTCACATCGGCTTTTAACAATCTTTGATTTCTTGAAGAACTTTTTGCCACAAGGCTACAGATTTCTGGCTTTCATCTCTTCCTTACCATGAACAACGTTAAATATGAACAACCTACACCTGTGACCCCCTCTCAACCCTCACGAATTTTAGTTATTGATGATGACCCGTTAATTTTGAAGCTGATTTCCCACTATCTTCGGGAGGCGGCTTATCAGGTGGAAACTGTCACCTGTGGAGAAACGGGGTTGTCTGTCATTCAGGAATCGCCGCCGGATTTGATTATCTGTGATTGGTCGATGCCGGGAATTTCGGGAATTGACTTGTGTCAGCAAATCAAGTCAGATCCGCAATTGCCATTTATTTACTTTATTTTGCTGACAGTACGCCGCGAGATTTTTGACCGAGTGACGGGGTTAGATATCGGAGCGGATGATTTTATTTGCAAGCCTGTTGCCCCAGAAGAGTTGCGGGCACGTATTCGGGTCGGTTTGCGGCTGCGAAAAGTGACGCGATCGCTTATTGAAGTCAACCAGCAACTCCGTTATCAAAACCAACTCCTAGAATCCCTCACCCTCACCGATTCCCTCACAGGTGTTCTCAATCGCCGCGCTCTAGACACCACCTTGCCGGGACTCTTACAACAAATTGGGGCACGCTCTGAAGGCAAACGCTACCGCTACTTGAACGTTTGGCTCATCGATGTTGACCATTTCAAAAAAGTTAACGACACCTACGGTCACTTGATTGGGGATGAAGTGCTGCGAATTGTTGCTCAACGCTTACAATCCCATTGCCTCCCCGGAAGTTCCCTGTATCGCTACGGCGGCGAAGAGTTTATCTGCGTTACTCTAGGCATCAATCCCTTACAAGCCTTGGTGTATGGAGAACAGTTGCGACTCGCCATTGAACTTGACCCCATCTGCCTCATAGCTGGAGAAAAACTCCCAATAACCGTAAGTTTAGGAGGAGTGGTGTCCAACGAAGATGAGCCGCTAAACGAGCAAGCACTGCTAAAAAGCGCTGACGAGGCACTCTATCAAGCTAAGGAAAGAGGACGCAATCAAACGGTTTTATCCGGATTAGACCCCTATTCTAGGATGAACATCTCTCCATCCTAGGTGTAGAATTTGCTGGACATTGCGAGACTTCTGTAAGTTCACTCACAGTCAAGCGTTTGATGCCGTATTTTTAAATGCCCAGTTTTTCTAAAAGCTGTTGAAATTTTTCAGGGTATTAAAAGTAAATAAGCTTATCGGTGTGGGTGTTAGGTTTCACTATAGCGATCGGCTGCTAAATCTTTCTTAGCAATAATTAAGAAATTTTGGCATATAAATGAAAACATCAAAGACAGAATCATATCGATAGAATTATAAATATCAGAAAGTAGAGGCGAATTTTTAAAACCTTCTGGGATTAATTTGGTGCCAAATATATTTCTTGGCAGTATTCCATATCGCTTAATTTCTATAATTTTAAACCTTGTGCTGACTAGCATATCAATTATATCTTTCCTTTTGTATTTATATGGATGTACATACTGACTTGGCTTTATTTTTTTGACTACATACTCAATCCAGGAATAATAGTTTGGCAAGTGATAACAAATAAATATTCCATTATCTTTTAGTAGTCGATTTATCTCACAGAGACTTTTAATCTCATTTCCTCCTGTTTCCCTGACATGCTCTAAAACTCCAACAGATACTACAGCGTCAAAAGTTAATGATTCATAGGGAAGGATGATTGGATCTTTAGTAGATCCAAATGTTGCTTCATAACAATCATCATTTTGAAGTTCAGGAATATTAGTGGATTCAAAACAATAGGCTTTTACAGTTTTCTGCATTCTTCTCAAAAATAAAGAATAATGCCCATTCCCACTTCCCCAATCCAAAATGTTTTGAGCTGTTTTGAGGTATTTCCTACTCTTTTGGAAGAGCAGAGTATATTGAGAGCCTGAAACATATGAGCTGTAGGTTGATAGCTCCTGCCTTCCGTTCTTGTATTTATTAAATAGCTCATCAATAAACTCTTTTTCAACCATTTTGTTAATCCTTTTTAAAGTTTACTCAAACTACAGTATATGCTGTAGTCAAATATAGCATTCACAGGTTATTTTTGAGGGTTTAAAAAGAATTTGTATACTTAACTCAGCAGGTCAACCTAAATAAATAGATTTGAAAAAAGGCGAAAAATGCTAGCTAAAATAAGATCTAGTACTGGACAAAAAAGAAATTACCTGAGCTACCAAGACCGCTATAAATTCCAGTAACTGAATGATTAGACAATCTCAAACTGCATCTGCTGGCTTTCAAGAAAGTTGTGAGTGAAATGATCGACAACATTTGTATCACTCAATTCAAGATTATAAAAATCAATAAACTCTTCTTCAAAATAAGGCCCAGCGTGCCAAGTGCCAGCCTCTAACTTAATAAAACAATTTCCTGGAATTTTAAAGGCAGCCATTCCTGCTAGTACAGGTTGTTCAGAATCACTCTTTAGAGCTACAGCAATGAACCACTCTTTTCCTTCTAGGGAACCTAAACATTGAGTGCAGTGAAGGTGGCGGGTGATTTTGTGAAACTTACGACCTTTTTTAGGCAGACGCATGATATAAAACCGAGGAGTGCCATTTTGCAAGCTTAATTGAGCATCATTCGCATCGTAAGCTTTGCCATCTTCAGAGGCAAAAATTACTTGTCCATAGGGTTGAAAGTTTTCAGGTGTAATCTCCTGGGCTTTTAATTGTTTCACTATAATTGACTGACTCATTGCTATTCTTGCTTGCTGCTCTTTTAGTTATTAATTTACGTCGAAATCAGGGATTTGAACCAAGGAGCGATCGCCTCTGGTATTATTCCACTCAATCCGGTTTTACTCGCCATTCAAACCAAGTATGAGAAAAAGACGCATTCTTAGCTTAATGGCTGGGATACTGGTGACATTTTTGGTGGTAGTTGGCTGTAACCAGATAGAAACAAAAAATCAGCAGCAAGCCACTTTACCCGTAAAAGCTCAACCCGTGACGCTGACTGTTGCGGCGGCGGCTGACCTCAACTACGTATTTCAGGAGATTGGGGCATTATGGGAGCAAGAAACGGGAAACAAAATTCAGTTTAACTTTGGCTCCACAGGTCAACTGACTGAACAGATTCAGCAGGGCGCACCCATCGATTTGTTCGCGGCGGCTAATCGGTCGTTTATTGAACGCCTAGAAAAAGAAGACGCGGTCATCCCCGACAGTAAAAAACTGTACGGGCGCGGGCGCATTACGATGTGGATGCCAAAGGACAGCCCCCTAGACTTGAAAGACATTCAGGACTTGACTAAACCGGAAGTCAAGCAAGTGGCGATCGCCAATCCCGCTCATGCTCCCTACGGTATCGCGGCGCGTGAAGCCTTGCAATCAGCAGGCATCTGGGAGCAAATCCAACCGAAGCTGATTTTCGGGGAGAACGTGCGTCAAACCAATCAGTATGCTGTCACTGGCAACGTGGATGTGTCAATTACTGCCTTGTCTTTGAGCGTTATTGGTTCGGGACGCTGGGTGCTAATCCCCGAATCACTGCACCAGCCCCTTGACCAAGTGCTAGCCGTGATCAAAAATACTCCCCATGAGGAGCAAGCCCGACATTTTGCGGAGTTTATCAATGGTGAGCAAGGCAGACCCCTGATGCGGAAATACGGCTTTATCCTACCTGGGGAAAAAGCAACTCAATGATTTGGTCGCCATTTATTCTCACCCTGCAAGTGACGGTAGTTGCTTCGGTGCTGATTGGGGTGGTGGGTTTAGGGTTATCGATCCTGTTGGCGCGGAGTCGCTTCCCCGGTCAACTAGTTGTGGAAACGCTGCTGAATTTGCCTCTGGTACTGCCTCCTAGTGTCGTGGGATACTATCTATTGCTGTTTTTGGGTCGAGATGGCCCCGTGGTGCAGTGGCTGGGGATACGGCTGCTGTTTACCTGGGAAGCCGCCGCGATCGCTTCCTTCGTGGTCGGTTTACCGCTGATGGTAGAAACGGCGAGATCAGCGATCGCCCAAGTAGATCCGGAACTGGAGTCGGCAGCGCGTACCCTCGGCTCCTCAGAACTCGAAGTCTTGTGGCGAATCACCCTACCCTTGGCACAACAGGGAATTCTCGCCGGACTTTTGTTGGGGGTAGCTAGAGCGCTAGGGGAATTTGGGGCAACGTTAATGATTGCAGGCAATATACCCGGACGCACGCAAACCTTACCCCTAGCCATCTATGATGCCGTGCAAAATAGTCAGTATGGCTTGGCTAACCTGATGGTATTGGTGATGACCATTTTGTGCTTTTTCCTCCTCTTCTGGGTGCGTCGCCTCCAGCGCCAGGATTGGCGTTCAAAGCAGTACACCAAAATCACCTAGGTCTAATGAAACTTTTAGTGGACATCCAGAAACCACTGCCAGCGCTGACCCTAGAAGTGGCATTCACTGTAGAGAAAACGCTCTCCATTTTAGGTGCTTCCGGTTCCGGCAAAAGTATGACTCTGCGCTGCATTGCTGGACTAGAAACTCCCAAACGCGGTCGAATTGAATTAAACGGGCGGGTTTTGTTTGACTCCCAAAAAGGCATTAACCTACCGCCACGCGATCGCCGCATCGGCTTTTTGTTTCAAAATTATGCCCTGTTCCCCCATCTCACTGTCGCTCAAAATATCGCCTACGGCTTACCCAAGCTGACATCAGCTCAAGCTCGCGCCTGTGTTGCCGAACACATTGCTTTAGTGCAGCTACAAGGTTTAGAACATCGCTATCCGCAGCAATTATCCGGCGGGCAGCAGCAGCGAGTCGCTTTGGCGAGGGCGTTAGCGAGTCAACCGGAAGTGCTACTGATGGATGAACCGTTTTCGGCACTGGATACTCATCTGCGAGATCAGCTAGAAAAGCAACTAATTTCAACCCTAGCGACTTATCAAGGAGTCACTTTATTTGTGACCCACAACCTGGAAGAGGCGTACCGAATTTGCCAAGATTTGTTGGTGATTGAACAAGGAAAGGCGATCGCTTACGGTGCTAAACATCATATTTTCGACCGACCTACCACAAAGCGGGTTGCCCAATTGACCGGATGCAAAAACATCTCTAACGCTGTTGTTACTGTTACGTCTCAAGTAGAAGCAACAGGCTGGGGCTGCACTCTCCAGGTGATCGAATCGCTCCCCGACTCCCTCTCCCACATCGGAATTCGCGCCCATCAGCTCACTTTCACCAACAACCCAAATCAGGAGAATACTTTCCCCTGCTGGCTGGCTCAAACCAGTGAAACACCCCACCGGATGACGCTGTATTTAAAGCTGCATTCCTCTCCCACCAGCCCCCAAGACTACCATCTGCAAGCAGAAGTCTTTAAGGAAAAATGGCACATCCTCAAAGACCAACCTTTTCCGTTGTACCTGTACTTAGACCCAATGCGATTGATATTGATGAAATGAAATAATATTTTTTTATAGCAAAAATTTGATAGTTAAACAAAGCATTAAGCCATGATTTTTTTACGAAATTAAACTAAACCGATAGAACGTCTATTTGAGTAGTTTTAATTTAGACTCAAACCTCCATCAATTATTAAGTGTTGCGGTTCCCTCAGAGGGAAAGGGGAACCGGATTCCTGCTCCCTTTTGCGCGTCGGCGAGGGCGTTGGTGTGGAATCATGATCCATAAAGCCGCTCAGGTGGTGGGGGTCGATATTGAAGTAGCAATGGGGCGGACTTGGCATGAGAGTGCGGTTAAGCGAGAGAATTAAGATTCAAGGAGTAATTAAGCACCGTTAGGATATGACTGGCATTTTTCCCGCCCAGAGTAGCATTGACCTGCATCGACAACAATTTCCGGCGTTGGCGAATAAAGCCTATTTCAACTTTGGGGGGCAAGGAACGCTGCCCCAGGCGTCGCTAGATGCAATTAGTCAGACCTATCAATATATCCAGCACAATGGGCCGTTTTCCACTGGGGTGAATGCTTGGCTGATGGAGGAAGGGAATGCCACGCGAGAAGCGATCGCCTCTGAGTTGGGCGCACCGACATCCAGCATTACCCTCACGGAAAATGTCACGGTTGGCTGCAATATCGCCATGTGGGGCATTGATTGGCAAGCCGGAGATCATCTACTTATGACGGATTGCGAACACCCCGGCGTTATCGCCACAGCCTACGAACTGCAACGCCGCTACAATATCGAAGTTTCTACTTGCCCCATCCTGGCAACCCTGAATGAGGGTAATCCGGTAGAGGTGATCGCAGAGCATTTGCGATCGCGCACAAAATTAGTCGTCCTCAGTCATCTGTTGTGGAACACGGGGCAAATCTTACCCCTGGCGGATATTGTCGCCGCTTGCCGCAACCATCCTACCGCTGACGCTCCCGTGCGAATCCTCGCTGATGCTGCCCAGTCAGCCGGTTCTCTCCCCCTCAACTTGCCAGAATTAGGCGTGGATTTTTACGCCTTCACGGGGCATAAATGGTTCTGCGGGCCGGAAGGGATTGGCGGTCTTTACGTGCGTCCTGATGCCTTAGAAAGCCTCCATCCAACCTTTATCGGTTGGCGGGGCATCACCTTCGGGGAAAAAGGCGAACCGACCGGATGGAAGCCCGATGGACAGCGCTATGAGGTGGCGACTTCCGCTTACCCCTTGTATGCCGGATTGCGTGCAGCGATCGCTACTCATTCTGCCTGGGGAACCCCTCAAGAACGGTACGAGCAAATCTGCAAACTCAGCGAGTATCTCTGGCGCAAACTTTCCCAACTCGATCAGGTTCACTGTCTGAAAACTTCCCCACCCGAAGCCGGACTGGTTTCCTTCCAACTCACCAATGGTAAGCCCCACAAGCAATTAGTGCAGTCTCTAGAACAAAAAGGCTTTTTGCTGCGAACCCTCGTCGATCCTGACTGCATCCGCGCCTGCGTCCACTACTTCACCCTCCCCTCAGAGATTGACCAGTTGGTGGAAGCCGTAGAAAGTATGAAGGATGAAGTATGAAGTATGAAGGATGAAGTATGAAGGAAGTTGGTGAATCGGTGAGTCGTCATCTCCCCATCACCCCTGTTCCCCTAATACATGAGATTACTGTGTTTGAAAGCAATATGCATGAGGAGCGATCGCCATTGAGTGAATTCAAAATTACGGCTTGGGCGTTTACTCATCCTCAAGTAAATCGGGTAATTGCGGAGACATTGCCAGAACTGACGCCATCAATCCGTGTTTTAGAAAAGAATCGGTTCGTTAATATTGGCGAGGGTTCGGAAAGCGGTGTGATTCGTTTTGAGCTTCCGCGTGCTGTTTTTGAAGGTTAGTTTCAAGCAGGATGAAAGATATAAATGCTGAGTCCTGATGGGGGTGGGTTTAATGAACCACACCAGGCACAGAGGACGCGGAGATAAGAGAAGGAGAGGGGGATGAGGGGATGGGAAGATGTTAGCGTAGCCCGGAGATAAGGTGATGGGGAGAATATCCCTTACACTTCATACTTCATATTTCATACTTCATACTTTAATCAATGACTCGACCTGTTCTTTACATCGCCATTACCAGCCACGGATTCGGTCATGCGGTGCGTGCGGCTTCTGTTGCGGCGGCGATTCAGCAACTATGCCCAGATATTTTGCTGGTACTGGTGACAACAGTACCGCGATGGTTGCTGGAGTCTTACATCCCTGGTGACTTTATCCATCGCCCTCGTGCTTTTGATGTGGGGGTAATTCAGTCTGATAGTTTGACTATGGATAAAGCCGCCACCCTAGAGAAGTTACAGGAGATTCGGCGATCGCAAAATGCCATTATTAGGGGTGAGGTTAATTTTATCCGGACGAATCGGGTGGGGTTAATCTTGGCAGATATCCCGCCTTTAGCTGCCTCAATTGGCAAATCTGCGGGGATTCCTTGCTGGATGCTCAGTAATTTTGGCTGGGACTTTATTTATCGAGATTGGGGAGGAGAGTTTGGGGAAATCGCCGATGGGATAAGTGAGTGTTATAGCCAATGCGATCGCCTCTTTCGCCTTCCTCTACACGAACCGATGTCGGCTTTCCCAGAAATTACTGATGTGGGTTTAACCGGAGGGATACCGCAGTATACGCCAGAGGAATTGCGCGATCGCTTTTCCTTAACCGCCCCTACCGATAAAACTATCTTGCTAACCTTTGGCGGTTTGAGTTTAGAAGCAATTCCCTACGACAACCTGCACGCCTTCCCGGATTGGCAATTCATTACCTTTGACCAAAAAGCGCCGATTTTGCCTAATTTACTCAAAATTACCGGGCGGCATAACTATCGCCCTGTTGATTTTATGCCCATCTGCGGGCGAGTAGTCTCTAAACCCGGATATAGCACCTTCGCAGAAGCCTTGCGGCTGGAGGTTCCGATTGTTTCCCTTACCCGCGAAGGCTTTGCAGAAGCCCCATTATTGATCGAGGGTATCCAAAACTACGCCCATCACCAAATTCTCGCTCCCCAGGAATTTTTTAGCAGCCGTTGGGAATTTTTACATCAAACTCCCCAACCGCCTCGCCGTCAAGAGATGATAGAGAAACATGGCACAACAGCGATCGCCCAGGCTGTTGTCAATCATTTCCAATCCTCGTAAGTGATGCCCCTCCATGATCGCCGCCGTTGATTCCCTGTCAACCCCCCAAGAAGTCACAGAGACGATAGAAAGCCCCGCAAATACTACCTTTTCTCCTATCACCCTTGATCTGGCTGCTCAAGATGTCCGTATGGTTTTGTCACAGCAAAGAGAACGCAGTCAAAGCTTAACAACCAAGTTAAATATTCTCTTTGTTACCAACGGAGCGTTATTTACAAGCTTGATGATTTCTCGGCTAGCATTTTTTCCTAGTGTATTTAGCATTACGGAAATTCTGGGATTTTTACTAAACTTCACGCTGCTGATTAATGCATTTCTGCCGCGTCAGATGGCAATCAGCCCCAATCTTGGAGATAACAAGTTTCTGGAACGCTATCTGACGTTATCACCGGAGGAATATCAGCTACAAATGATGGTTAATTTAGTGGAAACCTATAATGCCAATAAGCAGCGGCTAGAAGACATTTCCTCTTCCTTGAAGTATTCTGCTTACGTTACCTGGTGTATTGCTTTGATTCTTACCCTGCATATCGTGGCAGCTTATTTTATCTCTGCGATTGACCTGAAAAGTTTTTAGCTAGGCTTAGACTATGAGTTCCGAACGAGCTGATATACCCTCATCTAGCGAACCGCTGAAGCTGCCGAAGCCAGATCCGGACAATATCACGGTGCTGACGAATACCCTACCCAACACGCCGATCCTGCCTTGGAATCATTACGACTCTCCTTGGCATGAGGATGAGGACGAAGAGAACACCGAGGCACTAGAAGATGTTGGGGAATCTGACGAACCATCAGCAGCCACAGAACCCTTCCAGGAAGATTGACAGACTCTACCCGTCGTTAATCGCCTTCGGGGGCGTTCTGTGGCGGATTTTGGTGATACCAGTTCGCTAGCCTAAGAGTCCACTTCAGAGTCTGAAGTCCGGAGTGGGTAAGATAGATAGAATCTTGCTGAGTCTCAGACGAACCTTAGAGAACGGTGCGAGGTCTCAATTGAGCGATTTATCTATGAATCACTATCAACAACTGCTGAACGTTCAAACAACTGGCAAATCTTTGCAAAAAATCACCAATAAGGTGCAAGCTGTCGTTGCTGAATCTGGCATAAAAACAGGTCTTTGCACGGTATTTTTACGCCATACTTCTGCTAGTTTACTGATTCAGGAAAATGCTGACCCAGATGTTCTGAAAGATTTATCCAACTTTTTTGCCAAACTAGTACCAGAGGACGGCAAAAGCTATATCCACAGTGCGGAGGGCCCAGATGATATGCCTGCTCATATCCGCACCGCCCTCACCAAAACATCAGAACAAATTCCCATTGCTAATGGGAAGTTACTTCTGGGAACCTGGCAGGGGATATATGTTTGGGAACACCGACAGCGAGGACATCACCGAGAAGTGGTGATTCATGTTTCTGGGAATAATCTCTAATCAGAATCTGCTGGCATAACGCTCACAACAATTCAGTTTTCGTCAAAGGATCAGTACTATGATGTATTGCCTGAACAATGCCGAGCTGTTCCAGCAATTTTTGGAACATACACCAACGGCGGTGGCAATGTGCGATCGCGAAATGCGTTACTTGCTTGTTTCTCGGCAGTGGCTCAGGGAACATAGACTAGATGAACAAAACTTGATTGGGCGATCGCATTATGACGTTTTTCCCCAACTGAGCCAAGAGTGGCGACAGTATGCCGAGCGGTGTTTGGCAGGAATAGAGGCAGGCTACAAGCTAGAGAATGGGATTAAGTGGCAATGCCAACCCTGGCGGGATAGTACGGGTGAAATTGGCGGATTAATCTTGAGCGTTGAGGCGTTAGCCACCGACACCAACATACCCACCCATGACAGCGAAGTCGGAACGCCTACCCAGCCAGGTGAAGCCCAGTTGCGGCAGTACCAGGAACAGCTCGAAGATTTAGTCGCAGAACGCACGGCAGCTCTGGCGGCAGCTAACGAACAACTCTCTTTAGAAATTGTTGAGCGTCAACAAGCGGTGCAAGCTCTACAGCAAAGTGAGGCTCGCTTCCAAAAATTTGCAGCGAATGTACCCGGAATGATTTATCAGTATCGGTTGCATCCCGATGGCTCTCATGCTTTTTCTTATGTCAGTCTCGGTTGTCGAGAATTGTACGAACTAGAGCCAGAACAAGTTCTACAGGATGCTACCTCTGCTTTCGGCTTGATTCATCCTGACGATCGCCAAGAGTTTGAGGAATCAATCGGTATTTCCGCCCAAACCTTACAACATTGGCAGCAGGAAAACCGCTTGATTACCCCGTCAGGTCGCTTGAAGTGGGTACAATCGTCTTCTCGACCGGAAAAACAAGTCAATGGGGATATCGTTTGGGACGGATTGGCGATTGATATTAGCGATCGTAAACTCGCAGAAGAAGCGTTGCGCGACTCCCAACAGATGTTGCAGTTGGTCATCAACAATATCCCTCAAGGCATTTTTTGGAAGAATCGCCACTCTGTGTTTTTGGGATGCAATCAAGCCTTTGCTGAGGCGGAAGGATATGAGAGTCCCAGCGATATTATTGGCAAAACAGACTACGAGCTATCAAACAACAATCAGCAAGCCGAACTCTTTCATGCCGTCGATCGCCAGGTGATGAAAAGCAATACGCCGATTTACCACCAAATTAAACAGCTACGGCGGCGCGATGGGAAACTAAGCTGGATCGACAGCAGTAAAATCCCCTTGCGAGATTGTGCTGGCAATGTGGTCGGTCTACTTTGCTCGTTTGAAGATATTAGCGATCGCAAACTAGCAGAAGAAGCCCTACATCGCAGCAAAGCCCAACTCCGAGAACTAGCTCAACGGGAACAATTGCTCAACCGTTTAGCCAGAGAAATCCGGAACTCTCTGGATTTGGATACGGTACTAGCAACCGCCGTGCAGGAAATTCGTAACTTGCTACAAATCGATCGCTGTACCTTTGCCTGGTATGTACCGCACGCCGATCTCCCGGTGTGGAACATTATTAAGGAAGCCAAGAATCCGAGCCTTCCCCCAACGCTGGGTGATTATCCTGCTGCCATGCTGGGTTCAGTCACTGAGCTACTGTTAGCGCAAACCCTTCTGCAAACCGACGATGTGACAGCAGTTGAAGAACCGCTTCACCAGGAGTTTTTACAGCAATTGGGATACACATCGCTGCTCAGTTTGCCGATTCGGACTCGTTCCGGTCAAGTTGGGGTAATTACTGTAGGACACTGCACTGAGCCTCATCCTTGGACGGAGAGTGAGGTGGACTTGCTCAAAGCCGTGACCGATCAGTTAGCGATCGCTATTAACCAAGCCGAACTCTACACCCAAAGTCGCGAAGCTGCCGCGATCGCCCAACGACAAGCGCAAGAGCGAGAAGCCACTCTCAAAGAACTGCAACAGACTCAATCCCAGCTTATCCAAAGCGAAAAAATGTCGAGCTTGGGTCAACTCGTTGCTGGGGTGGCTCACGAAATCAACAATCCTGTTAACTTCATCTACGGCAATCTCGCCTATGCCGATGAATACACCCAAGACATGCTGCGCTTGCTGCAACTCTATCAGGAACAATATCCTCAACCGACACCCACAATCTGCGACGCCACTGCCACTGTTGACTTAGATTTCCTCCGAGAAGATTTACCCAAACTGCTCAACTCTATGAAAGTTGGGGCAGAGCGAATTTGCGAGATTGTACGCAGTCTCCGCAATTTCTCGCGCCTTGACGAAGCGGAGATGAAAGAAGTTGATATCCACGAAGGTATTGAAAGCACCCTGCTAATTTTGCAAAGCCGCTTCAAAGCCAAACCCGAACATCCGGCGATCGAAATTGTTAAAGACTACGGCAACTTGCCCCCAGTACAATGTTACGTCGGACAGCTTAATCAGGTCTTCATGAATCTGCTGGCAAATGCTGTTGATGCGATTGACGAACAAAATTCCACCAGAAGCTTAGAGGAAGTCATCGCCAATCCTAGCCAGATTCGGATTAGTACAACCGTAAAAGACAATAGCCGCATTGCAATTTCTATTCGCGATAATGGGCCAGGAATCACAGAAACGGTCAAAAATCAACTTTTCAATCCTTTTTTCACCACCAAACCCATTGGTGTAGGAACAGGACTGGGATTAGCGATTAGTTACCAAATTGTTGTGGAAAAACACCAGGGTCAATTAACCTGCTCCTCCCAGGTTGGCGAAGGAGCAGAATTTACGATTGAAATCGCCATTCAGCCAGAAATTGAGGCGAGAAATAGTCAGAGCGCGATCGCTGTCTAACAAACCTCACCCCTTGTTCAACTCCCGGAATGAATCAACGGTAGGCGAAAACTTTCCCTTTGCCAACGCCGCCTTGAAATTAACTACTCAACGCCTCAGAACCCGCAATTTTCTCTGATGAGGCTTCTGGCATCAAACGCCCGACACTTTGCTTGACGAATGACTGCAAGAAGGCAGCGCGTTGATTTTGCTGGAAGACTTTTTGCAGGGTTTGTCCGAGTTTGTGGAGATTGAAAGGACTCTCATTTGCTGTTTCCAGGTTAATCTCTTGCTCTTGGAAGTATTCAATCAAACTCAAACCCGCAATGCGAGTCAGATAGGCGGCACTCACCCCTTGTACGGCACCGCCAGCCACAAAGGTGAAGACGTGGCTCTTGAGAACGCCTGCAATGGTTGAAGTTGAAAGTTCTACCAAACCTAGCTTGAGCATCAGACTTCCCAATGTACCCGCCGCGTTCTGAGCTTGGGGAAGGGAAAACTTTTGTTGATAAATTGCCCCTAAATCCATCACTAGTTGACCGTTAATCGCGGCAGTTGCTAGTAAATCCAGCGCCGGAACGGGATTGGCAAAGGCAGCAGCAGCAGCAACGATTTGATATTGGTCAATCACGGGTATGGCGCGATCGCGTCTGACTTGATTTAAAACAGTCTTCACCTCACCTTTTAGCGACGTAGCTTTGCGCCAGGTGGTACGCCACACCAACTGCTGGCTTTCTTGAGCAACAATTTGGCTGAGGTGTTCTGTGAGGGAATTTAGTTGAGGGGGTTGTGGCTCCAACCACTCTCGCATGGCACCATCTGGTTGATGCTGGCGGACTTTGACGGGGCTTGGTGCTGCGGCGATCGCGACTACATTTTCTGCTCCCAAAACATCTAAAAGCCGCTGTTGGAGCTGTTCTAATACTGTTGCCCGTTCGGGGGGTAAATACTGGTCTTGCTTATTAAATACCAAAACAAGCCGCTGATTAGCCGCCGCCAGTTCCTGTAGCGTTTTAAACTCGGTATCGGTAAGATCGCCCGCAATGACAAATAAAACCAAGTCTGAACTCAGGGCAGCTTTCTTGGCAGCGGTGTCAGTGGTTTCTTCGGCATCTGTGCCGACAAATAAGGCGCTGGTTTCCGTTGCACTAATCTTTTGACTTTGGGAAGGAATCCAGCTTGTTTCTAGGGCTTGTAGCAGGTGGGTTTTGCCAACTCCCTTACCCCCTGTGACTACCAATCGTAGCTCCTGCCGCTCTAGCTCTGCTTTCAAGGGAGTCAGCTGCTGCCGTAGTTGAGCATTTACCTGATAACTTTCGGCTTCTATTTCCAAGTGAGCGATCGCTGTTTCGGTTTGGGCGATCGCTTGCTCGACTGTCTCTCGATTTAGAGGCGATGAAACCGTTGACGGTTGTGCAGTATTGGCGGTTTTTTGCTGAAACAACCAAAAGCTAGTGCCCACGGCAAGTAAGCCTAGCATCCCAAACTCCCCGAATGCTGCCATCGAGTGATGCAAGCTCTGTAATAGCCACAGTGAAAACGATAGACTTACTCCACCGACTAACAAAGGTCGCTGCAATTTCATCGCCATTTTTCCTTCCCCCAAGCTACTGCCACTAAGTCTGACTCCATTAAAGCTGAAGTTTTGGCAGATCTCCTTTTCTCTATGCTAAGCCTTGCAGGGCTAGATCTCCGAGGAAGATTAAGCCAGAGCGATCGCCACTTTGCTCCAATAGAGGCGGAGGAATACAGATTCCCTAAGAATTGCCAATTTTAACAATCCTGCTGCACCCCTAGCTGAGTTGTACCAATTCTCTAAATGCTGGCTACAGATACTTTTCTTGCTCTCCCTCTTTTTAGGGGGTTTGGGGGATCTCTGTGTAGGCTCTTAGGGAAATAGTATTACAAAAAAAATGGGTTTAAAGCCCCGTCCTTCACTTCGGCAAGCTCAGTGACCACTAGGACGGCTTTTTATTTATAGCCACAGATAGCTATAAAGACGCTATCATACATCCATGATAATCCTGGAGTTTAAGTTAAAAGGTAAACAGCAGCAGTATCAGATCATTAACGACATGATCCGCACCGCGCAGTTTATCCGTAACAAAGCTCTAAGATACTGGATAGACAATCAAAACGTTAAACTAGCTGACCTATACAAACAGTGCGCCGTATTGGCTAAAAAGTTTGAATGGGCGGGTAAACTTAACTCAATGGCACGTCAAGCTTCGGCAGAACGCGCCATTTTTGCTATTCAACGTTTCTTTGCCAATTGCAAAGCCAGCAAGCCTGGAAAGAAAGGATATCCACAATTCAAGAAATTCACACGTTCTGTGGAGTACAAAACTTCAGGCTGGAAGCTTTCTTCTGACAAAAGAAGATTAACTTTCACAGACGGCTTTGCCGCAGGTACCTTTAAACTGGTTGGTTCTCGCGACCTACACTTTTATGCCCCAGACCAGATAAAGCGGGTGCGAGTTATCCGTAGAGCGGATGGCTATTACATTCAGTTCTGCATCAGTGTAGAGCGGACTCTTATAGGTCATCCCTACAGGCAAGGCTGTCGGGATAGATGTGGGGCTGAACCACTTCTTGACCGACAGTACTGGAGCGACGGTGCCCAACCCACGCCATCTCCGTAAAAGTGAGAAGGCACTCAAGAGGTTGCAGCGTAGAGCGTCGAGTAAAAAGAAGGGGTCAGCCAACCGCAAAAAAGCCATTAACAGATTAGGGAGAAAACATCTCAAGGTCAGTAGGCAACGTAAAAACTTCGCCATTAAGACGGCGTTGTGCGTAGTGAAATCTAATGACTTCATAGCCTACGAAGATTTGCAGGTGAAAAATATGGTAACAAACCATAAGCTTGCTAAGAGTATCAGTGATGCTGCTTGGTCACAGTTTGCTCAATGGTTGCAATACCTGGGGAAAGTTTACGGGAAAACAGTGGTTGCTGTTGCCCCTCAATATACTTCGCAAGATTGCTCAAATTGTGGAAAAACCGTCAAGAAATCACTTTCGATGAGAACTCATGTTTGCGGTTGTGGTGCAACACTAGACCGCGACCACAACGCTGCATTGAATATCTTGGCAAAAGCTCTGCGGCAAGCAGGAATTGAGCTAAATACGGCGGGGCACGCCGGAATCTACGCTTGGGGACAGACCGACCTCTGCTCGTTGATGGTGACATCATTGAGCAAGCCGACTGATTGAGCCAAGAATCTCCGTGGACTTCGGCGTGAGCTCAGTCGAACGCTTCAGCCCGGAGAGTGTCAATTTGTCCAGGATTGTAATTCCCTAAAGAGGCTGTCTCTGTTGTCAGTAACTACAAAAAAAAGCCCTGCAACTTGTACAGAACTTTTTTTATGTTTTATTTGGTGGCGGGAGGCGGATTTGAACCACCGACCTTCGGGTTATGAGCCCGACGAGCTACCAGGCTGCTCTATCCCGCGTCGCTTTTCTTACTATAACGCACAATTCCCATTTGTGGCAAACTTTGGGGAAAATTAATTCCAGCTTCTGACTGAAGCCATACGACCTGCGCCTTAGAGCAGGGAAAGTTCGCCAACGACATCTAAGCGTTTAAATTCGCTCAACTCCATAAACTGTTCGGCGAGAGTTTCCGACACAGCAGGAGTCAGCCAGCCCAATTGCTTGAGCAGGTGGATAGCGACAGCGTACTTAGCGCGTTTGGCTCCATCCATCGCTTTAATTGCCAATCCCATCCCTTCACCGACGCGACCGATACATTGAATACCTTCGGCACCGGATTTACTGACGAGTTCTCCTTCAGTTAAGCGCATCAGTTCTGTGTCGAATGCCCCAGAACCAGCAACCATTTGGGGATGATGGGTCATCGCACGGACAATGCGTTCTAAGTCCAAGCGATCGCCGGATGCGAGTTGAGCATACAAGGCTCCCATTTGCCCCAACTGCATGAAGTAGGTCGGTGCGCCACAATCATCGTGGGCACTAATAAACTCTTCTCCTGGCATTCGCAGCAGTTCCGACACTTGGCTCAAAATCAACTTTTGTACCGGGTGTTGGCGCTGCAAGTAGGTGTTGAGCGGAAAATTGCGCTGTTGGCATACCGCTAACATTCCCGCATGTTTACCGGAACAGTTGTGTTGCAGTGGGCTTTGCTTGCCTTCTGGTATGGGACATTGCAAGACCGATGGGTCAATATCACTGCGCCAAAGGATGTTGAAAACTTGCCGTGCTTGTTCAGTGTTTCCTTGGTGGGAACCACACATGACGGCTAAATCTTTATCGTTTAAACCATAGCGTTCCATGGTTCCTGTAGTGGTGACAGCCAGAGCCTGAAATGGCTTCAGGGCTGAACGAATAAAGGCGGCTGTCTCCGCATTCCCGGCAACAGATAGAACACGTCCCCGCTGATCGCAAATTACAGCTTGGACATGATGGGTGGATTCGATGATGCCTTCCCTTAAGAGACGGACTTCTAAATCCGGTGATGAAGTGCGTTTTCCCCTTGTCATGGGTAAGACTTTAACACTGGAAGGGGACAATACAGAACTACTTCAGACAAAATTGGTGCCAACTAATAGAAATTTGTCAGGGTTTACACAAAATTCCAAACGATACTCCCACCAAAGAGCAATAACACGAGTAAACCAAACGTCCGCTGCAAACGCTGCAAAATCGGCTGAATTTGGTAGGAGACGATTAAGCGATCGCGGGTGAGGACTTCTTCCGGTTTTGTCCAGGTTTGTCCATCGTACCAGCCGGACTCTTCGTAGAAAATCGTTTCTTTCATCAAGCGATCGCGTACGTAAGACCAACCCAAATACAGCCGCAGCACCAACAAGGAGACAAAAATTCCCGCCCCGGCTGACCCACACAGAAAAAACTGCCCCCAGTGCTTTTGGGGGGCAAAACTCGCTGCTGCTATCGGCCCTGCAATCAGCCAACTCCAACCCCAAACCCAAAGGAGTTTGGTGCTGTAACGGCGCAGGTCAAGGGTAACCCATTGAAAAATCCAGGATTCTTTGAGGGATTGGTATTCGTTTAGGGGTTGCTGTTCCGAGGGAACAGGACAGATAGAAGCAGGAGATTTCATCATCAGTTTTCGTCTAGTTCGGGGTTTTTACTTTGGAAGTCAATCTGTTCGGCGTGCCCCCAGAATGCCTCTAAGTTGTAAAATTCCCGCTCTTGAGGCAGCATGATATGAACAATCACATCACCGTAATCTAAGAGTATCCAGCTTCCCTCAGCTTTGCCTTCAACGTGTATAGGCAAGCGCTGCCACTCTTGTTGCAATTTATCTTCAACTGATTGGGCGATCGCTCGCACCTGCACCTTAGAAAAGCCCGTGGCGATCGCAAAGTAATCCGCCAGATAGGAAACCTCTGCAACCCGTAGTACGAGGATATCTTCCCCTTTACGGTCTTCAATCGCCTGAGCAACGGTCAAAGCCACTCCCTCGCTATTTTCCATTTTTTGGGGATGGGTGGCGATTAGAGTCGAAGAGTAAGGCATTGAAAATTGATCTGACATTAAATTCTCATTTCCTCTAGTGAAACTGAAACTTTAGACATTGGTGAGTTTAGGCGTGTTTTGACGGTCAAGGGTAATAAAAAATGAATATTCCACTCAACAAATTTTAAGCTTTCTCTAATTCTGGAGTGTTACCGCGACTGGGTTCAAGAGTGTTGGTAATAAACACTACATAGCTTAATAAACTGATGCCAGGGCGTCCCCAAGTATGGCTACGGTCGCCATGAAAACCTCGACTGCCGCGATTGCTCTCCTCATCGCTCTGTTTCCACGCTCACGCTGACATTCCCAGGGATTGGAGGCATTGTTTGGGAATGCGATCGGCTAACCAGGCTAGAACCTGATGGCGATTTACAACGTAAGAACTCATGGCAACAGCGAAGATTTGCGGGTGCGCGATCGCAAACAGCAATAGTAGGCTTTACTCTATTTTAACTCAACGTTTTTGGAGGGTAGCAAAGAGTTCTTCATAGCGGTTTAACGCCTGCTCAAAAGCATAATTTTCTACCGCATACTCCCGGTTCTTCTTGCCCATAATCGCTGCCTTCGCCGGATTGTTATACAGCTCCAAGATTGCCTCTGCCATGGCGGCAGGGTCTTCTGGAGGGATAATTGAGCCGCCACCACTTTGCTGGATTGCTTTGGCGGCTGTGCCGTTGGCAGGAACAGAGGCAATAATTGCCCGACCGCTTGCCAGCAACACTTGAATTTTCGACGGCATATTGAACGAAATCACATTACGCTTTTGCACCACCAATCCCACATCTGCCGCCGATAGCATGTCTGGTAATTTTGGGCGCGGTTGAAAAGGAATTAGTCTGACATTGGTTGCGCCGCAAGTATTACACCAAGCCTGCAATCGCTCCAATGCTTTCTCTTCGCCGACAATAACAACGGCAATGTCAGGAATGTGTCGCAGGTGAACCGCCGCCTCAATCACGGTTTCTAAGCCTTGGGTAAGGGCAATATTACCGGAATAAAGGACGACAAACTTATCCTTCAGTTCGTAGGTGGCGCGAAATTCGTTGTTTTCTCGGGGTAAGGGACGAATGAAATTGACATCAACCCAGTTGGGAATTTGCACAATTTTTTGAGCGGGAACCCCTTTGCTGCGGAGGTTATCCACAAAGCCATCGGCAATGACACTAATCTTGGTGGCGGTTCGGTAGGCAAATTTTTCCAAGATTTCAAAGATGCGAATCAGTTTGGGATTCTTCAGCAAACCGACGTGAACGGCAGCATCAGGCAAAATGTCCTGAAGATTTAACACAACCGGACAGCGGTGAATCCAGCCCAAGAAGGCAGCCGGAAGCGCCACAGGTAAGGGAGGAGCGGTGAGGAGAATGATATCTGGACGCTTTCCTTTGAGGGCATGGAAAAAGCTTGTAACCACAAAGCTCAACTCCAGAAGCAAGCGGTCGAGCAAAGAGGGTTTGGGGCGAATCCAGATGTAACTGCGTTGAATAGCCACTTGATTGGTGAGTTCAGTCAGATACCACTTTCCTCGGTAAGCAGGATAAATCTGACGCTCAGGATAGTTGGGCATCCCCGTCACGACACGCACTTGGTGTCCTCGACGTGCTAACCCTTCGGCTAGTTCTGTAATCAGGGGAGCAATCCCAATCGGTTCGGGAAAGTAATTGTACGTATAAATCAAAATTCGCATAGATCAACCAGAACTGCAATCTTCGTGGATGCTGACTGAGCGATCGAAGCCCCCCTTACCCTACAGCCTAACTGCTGTATCTTTGGGTGTGTTTGAAGTTTCATTGAAATTTGTTGTTGTTTCTGTCAAGTTTCTAAAGACACAACCGAAAGATAAGTTGTTTTCCGACCAATTCTCACCGCTAGGCTTGTGACGAAACTTTGGGGCAAGACAGGTGGTCAACCTGTAAGCCAAAATTGGTACAAGATATTCAATGATTGTGAAATCGAAAATGATCATCACGCGCCGTTTTCAGAAAGCCTTGGCTCCCCTACTCCTGAGCCTGTTGTTGTTTGTGACTGGCTGTGGGACGGAACCTCCGTCTCGTTTTGAGCAGGCACAACAGGAAAGCAGCCAGCAAAAAAGTGGTCAAGCTGTTGCCAAGGATGCTGTACAAGGCAGCAACTTTAATCAATTTTTCCCTAAAGGTAGTAACGGTTACAAGGGCATTTATACGCAAGAAAAGAAAGGTTTTGTCGAAGCAAAGTTACAACGAGAGGGGAAAGATGTAGCAATGCTGTCGATTTCCGACACGATTAGTAACCCCACAGCGGCGCAAAAGTTCCAGCAAAGCCGCCTTCAAATTGCTGGCTATCCCGCTGTGGAGCAAGGGAATACCGCAACGGCGGTTCTTGTCGCCGATCGCTTTCAGGTGAAGATTCAATCGCGAGACCCGGCGTTTACAGCTAGCGATCGCCAAGCATGGTTACAACAATTTGACTTGAATGGTCTAGCACAGTTGCAGTAAGGGGTTGACTGGCTTAGGGTTCATGCCTGATGAGCGATCGCCAGTCACTTATGCCGGACAGTATTGATCGGTGACTTGGTAAAAAACATTAGATTCAAGGAGCAAGCTCTGGTGAGCAAAGCGATTTTTCAACTAGTTGACGAACTGCCAACTAATAACCTGACGATTATTACCTTGCGATCGCTAGACTGGGTCATTCCCGGTCAATGGCAAAACCTAGTTGGTTTTGAAAATATGATTCGCACGATTACGGGGGAAACCGACGAAGCGCTCATTCAGCAAATTGGCGATCGCGCCGTTTATCTCTTCAACGACCGCTCCCAAGGCTACCAGCGGGCTTTGTGGCTCTACCAAGCCGTTGATAATACTGATGTGGCGCTGGCGACTGCGGCTTTGGCGAACAAGGTGGGGGAGAGAATCCCCTTGATGGGCTTCTTAAACCGAGTTACACCAAAAGCCGACAAAGCTCAGAGCATTGACTTGTGCCTGAAATTAGTTGTGGAGTTAGTGGCGTTCTGCCAAATCAATGGCATCCCCGGTGACAGCATTGGCGATTTTGTTGCCTCTCTCGCTGACTACAGTGGCGAGTCCCTGATGCGGATGACAGCCTTGGTTTGTATTGATGGCTTGATTCCCCTGGGCCCTGACTTTATTATGCAAGCCCAAACCGCTCTCTCTCGGCTAAATCCTTCCGATTTGCAAGGCAATCAGACCTTTAGTCGGGTCAATGAGGTAATTCCTGGTAGCACTACAGCGGGGAAACTTGACTTCATCGGTCACAGTTTCGACTCAGTTAAGGGATGGATGAGTAACTTTGTTGGCTCTCACAATCTGACGCCGGAAAAAGTATCCAGTAACCTGCAACGGTTTGTGGAGATTTCCGATGACAAGCTGGACTATCTCGGTGCCTTCCTCGATATGTCTACCAACTACTACGAACATACGGGCACGCAAACCTTGGCGCGTCGTTTAATTGAACGGGCAGTGGCTGAAATTTAAGCCTCATTTTCTAGAAATGGGTGGGTTTTGTGTGGTGAATTTGCGGGTCTACTCGCCAATTTATTCCGCTCAACCCGCCCTGACAACAGCGATCGCCAACTGAACTAAATTTTTTTCCGCATCATTAGACAGTTGCGATTGCCTGATACCCGCAGATAATCGAGTTGATCCGTTAGTTGCTGCATAAAAATTAGCCCTCGACCTCCTTCTTTTTCTAAGGGGTCTTGAGCCTCTTTATCTAGGGACTGAAGCTTGGCTAGCATATCGAAGGGTTTTCCGTAGTCCCAAATCCGCATCTCCAGGTAATTATGGAAAACTAGGACTTCCAGATCAATTGAAGTCGTCCAAAATCGCTCCTGGTGGGCATGACGAACGGCGTTGGTAAAACCTTCTGCTAAAGCGACTTGACATTGCCAAAACACGTCTTGAGTGATTAGGGGTGAAACCTTTTCCTCAAACCATTGCAAGACTTCTGTTAAAGCTTTTAAGTCTGTCTTTACCTGAAGATGGGATTGTTGAATGGGTTGTTCATCTTGCATGAACAAGGCATAGGTAAGGTTTTTCTAAGGTGTATCTGCATCCCAAGTCCGGCAGTCCTTGGACGGTGAGCGATTTGAAGCACATTAGTATTTGCACGGTAGGCATGTAGCACGTAGCGGGGCATTGTTGACGAGCCTCATAGCCCACTCCGGCACACTTAGCATAGCTGTTCTCTAGGGAGTAGGACACAAAGGAAAGAAAAAGTTGGGAGAGTTTTCGCGTTTTTTTATATATCAACAGCGAAGTTATAGACAGAGATGCATGGCGCGATCGCTACCGCACCCAGACGAGAATGAGAATCTTTTCCCTTAGCTCCAGCACCCTTAGTTTTATTGTCCGAGATACTAGACAGCGCCGCTGTTTTTGTTAAATAAAATCAATATAGTTTTGAGGATCAGCTTCAGGTCATAGATCAAGCTCCAGTTCTGTTGGTAACGTAAATCCAGCTTGATGACATCTTCAAAGTTTCGTACGGTTGAGCGTCCATTGACCTGCCATTCTCCGGTCATTCCTGGTTTCACGTCTAAACGCTGCCACTCCGGTACTTCGTAACGTTCCACTTCATCCGGTGTTGGGGGTCTAGTCCCCACCAAACTCATTTCACCTTTGATAACATTCCAAAATTGAGGAAGTTCATCAAGACTAGTGCGCCGCAAAAAGCGACCAACTTTGGTGATGCGAGGGTCGTCTGTATTTTTAAAAAACGCACCACTGGCTTGATTTTTTACTTGCGCTTTTAGGGCTTCCGCATCAATACACATTGAGCGAAATTTCCAAATCCGAAACTGCTTTCCCATCCAACCACAGCGGGTTTGAGCAAAGAAAATCGGGCCGGGGCTGTCAAGTTTAATCGCGATTATGATGGGAATAAACGCGATCGCTGTCAGCCCTAAACCAACGATCCCACCGACAACATCTATACTGCGCTTGACCCAAGAACGGATAGAAGGATGAGTCGCAGGCGGTTGAGAGTCAGAGCGCTCTCGCACTTTTGGCTGTACGGAGGGGTGCCAAGGCTCAATATTCAAGATGTTATCTAGCCCCGTCATCGATAAGACAGCCATCACGGGTGGATGAACATTCTGGAGTACTAGGGCGATGTCCTTTTCCTTGGCAATCTTCACATTGCTTACTAAAGCACCCACGCCACTGCTATCAATAAATTGCGTCTGGTTGAAATCAAGGACAATTTTGTTGGGTACATCATTGTCCTGACACAACCGCTGACAAGCCTGTTTAAACGCCACCGCCTCAAGCACGCTCAAGCGCTTGGGGAGTTCCATCATCGGAGTTCCATCACAAAACATAATTTTGAAATCTACCTCTGGGGTTGGGTCAACCATAAAGACCTTGCACTCAATTGTTACCAATTATCTTGACCAATAATTTTGTCTTACAACTTTAAACTTCACAAACAATTAGCATCAAAAAAAGAGCAATTGTTCCGATGACACTAAATATTGAACCAACAGCACGGCTAATTGAAGTCTTTTCTGCTATCCAAGGTGAAGGGCTTAATGTTGGCACTCGCCAGTTATTTATTCGCTTTGCCCTGTGTGATTTGCGCTGTCTTTTTTGTGATAGTGCCCACACTTGGGAGATTCCGTCAAGTTGTCAAATTGAGCAGACACCAGGATGCCGTGATTTTGAAACTCATCCTAACCCTGTAACACTGTCTAGGTTGTTGGAATGGGTTGACCGACAAAATCAACCCGGCTTGCATGACAGCATTAGCCTAACAGGTGGCGAACCGCTACTGCATGCCCCTTTCTTGGTAGATTTTCTTCCTCAATTGCGGCATCGCACCGGGCTAGCTATCTATCTGGAAACAGGGGGACATCGCCCACAACAGTTGGTGAAGGTTGCGCCTTATCTCGATACGGTAGGTATGGATATTAAATTGCCCAGTGTAAGTGGGGAAGAACATTGGCAGGCACATGGAGAATTCTTGCAGTGCTGCTACGATTCATCTTTAGGCGTATTTGTCAAGGTAATTATTTCTAACCGCACTAACTTTGCAGAACTGCAACAAGCGGCTGAGTTAGTCACGGCTGTGAGTCCAGAAATTCCGATGTTTTTGCAACCTGTAACGCCACTGGATACAGCCGCAACACCTACGCCATCGACCCAAGTGTTGCCGCCTACTCCTGAACAGGTACTTGCTTGGCAAACAGCACTGAAGTCCATCCTCAAGTCGGTGCGGGTTGTGCCGCAGACTCATAAATTAATCGGTCAGCTTTAGGATTGGGTTGAATGGCAAAAAGGTGTGGTGAGCTAGGCACTCACTACACCTGATCAATCCTTCTCCTGAAATGATTTTGGTGTGTTGGGTGGATTGGCGGCGTTATTCCCCAAGCATTGCACCGGAACCTTCCCGCTTGGATTTGACTCGCGCTTTGGCTTTGGAGGCACTGCGTTTGAGGGCTTGCAGTCTAGCTTCGTAGCGGCGACGCAGACGACGGCTGGGGGTTTGTTCGATTAAGGTTTTTAGGGCGCTACCCAAGCTTTTGTAGGCGTTGGGGAGAGAATATCCAAAGCGGGTAGCAAGAGCGATCGCTTTTTCATCGGCGTCAATCGATTCTTTCACATTGCGATCGCTGTTATTCTTCTGCCAGAGGCGATAGCCAGAAATACTACATAGTCCCAACGCCAACAGCAGTAACAAGCCATCTTGCACCCAAAGTTCACCCACAGCACCGCCTAACCCAATCGCCAGTGCTGCCATCTCCCAACCTTCTCTGGGGATGGTGTCATTTTGAATCCGGGCAACCTCGTGCCAAAATAGCAGGTTGCGCTGATCGAGCGCCAACTGCTCCCATTTCACCAAGTCTATTTGAATCTCAACCTCATCTCTGCCAATTTCTTCACAGCGAAGCAGAGGTGGATTCACTTCGGTTGTGCCTTCCACAATCACCCAGCTTTGTAGCTCTGGTGGTAATAAAGTCTTTAGCCGCCGCAGTTCGCTCATTTCGGCTCTGGCAGAGGTGGTTGCATAGGAGGTCATTGATCTGGCTCCAGAGGATTTCCAACAAATTTATACACTTTTCCCTGAAATTATTGTAAAACGTTGCTTCAAGAGTTGCTAATCATAGATGTTGGTAGCGAGAAAAATTACGGCGGCGGTTAGGGAGAGGAAGATTTATTGTTTTGTATAAGTCAGCGTCCAGTTACATCGTTTTCTGAATTGAGGTAAAAAGCCGAAAACGCTCCACCCCAATACCGTCCGAGTTCTAATATAGGTTTTGGTGAAATAATATCCTGGGTCAGCTTGCATGCCATCAGTCCATTGTTTCTCTGAGACGACTTTCCGGTAATAACTGCCCGACCCCTCAATCTCTACCACACTCATACGGTTTGGCTCGTATTCCTCTGGGATCATAAAAATCCCGTAAACGTGATGCTGTCCGCGCCAGGGTGAAGCCACCACCTTAACCGGATGAGTTTTGTAAGTATTAAGGTCTTTTGGCAGCAAATCCCCGGCATCACATGAATAGTTATCTCGCTGAGATAAGTAATTAACAAACGTAGAAACACCAGTTAAGGTGAATAGGGCGGCAAGTGGATAAATTAGCAGGCGCTTTTGCACACGATACTTCTGGACTACCATTGAAGACTTTATATCGATCTACTTACAGTTTGCTACAAGGGGATAGGGGCATTATCAGCAGCTACGGAGCCTAACTCTTGTTAGTTAGATGGCAACTCCCTTAATAGCAGACTAGATGTTGGTTTACTGAGTTCCGTAGTAAAGTCCTCTACCGTTGGTGTCAGTAGCTCCAAGACTGAACGGCTGCTTGCGGGCTTCCATGACTTGCGGTTCGTTACCAACGGGGCGAGAGCGATCGCTATCCCTGCGGCAACTTTTATCAGTACCCTACTTAAATAAATCTCAGCTCACCTGATCAATAAGTTCATCTCAGACAATCTTTTTACGAATTCTTCTTAAAGGCATTTGTCTTTAACTTGTCTAAAGACTAATAAGAAATTAACATTTACATCAAGTTAACATAAGCTCTCAACTGTTTTTTGCTATGGGATCAAATAAAAATTTGCGGTAATGGTAAAACCCACAGTTTTAGTAACGGGCGGTGCCGGATACATCGGTTCCCATGCCGTTCTCGCCCTGCGAGAAGCGGGCTATGAGGTGGTAATTCTCGACAATTTAGTCTACGGTCATCGAGCTTTAGTAGAGACGGTACTCAAGGTAGAACTGATTGAGGGAGATATTGGCAATCGGGAACTACTAGATCGGATCTTCCAAACCAGAGAATTTGCGACTGTTATGCACTTTGCTGCCTACGCCTATGTGGGTGAGTCAGTCGTGCAGCCAGACAAGTACTATCGCAATAATGTGGCAGGTACTTTGACACTGCTAGAAGCAATGCGCGATGCGGGAGTGATGAATTTTGTTTTTTCTTCGACTTGTGCCACCTACGGCGTACCCCAACACATTCCCATTGCCGAAAACCATCCACAGCAGCCCATTAACCCCTATGGCATGAGTAAGTTAATGGTGGAGCAAATCCTTGATGATTTCGATCGGGCCTATAATTTGCGTTCTGTCCGATGTCGCTACTTCAACGCGGCGGGTGCCGATCCTCAAGGACGTTTGGGAGAAGATCATCTCCCCGAAACTCACCTGATTCCTTTGGTGTTGATGACGGCCCTCGGCAAGCGGGAAAGCATTTCTGTTTATGGCACCGATTATGATACTCGGGACGGTACTTGTATTCGGGACTACATTCACGTCACCGACCTTGCCCAAGCTCATGTTCTCGGTCTTGAGTACTTGCTCAAAGGAGGCGGCACGGAGGTGTTTAATTTGGGCAATAGCAAGGGATTTTCCGTGCAAGAGGTAATCGAAGCCGCCCGCACGGTCACGGGTCACCCAATTCCCGTTACTCTCGCCGAACGTCGTCCAGGAGACCCTCCTGCACTGGTTGGCAGTGCTGAGAAGGCACAGCGTCTTTTAGGTTGGCAACCGCAGTATGGGGAGTTAGGAACCATTCTGGAACACGCTTGGAAGTGGCATCAGCAGAGACATCGGAGTGTTTGACTGCCATAATTTGCCAAACTGAAGGATAGGGAGATGTTACTGGGTTCCGTAGTAAATTCCTCTGCCGTTGGTGCCAACAAATACAAGCCCGAACTGCTGTTTGCTGGCTTCCATGACGTTCGGTTCGTTACCAATCGGTCGGGAGCGATCGCCAATACTTTCCCACGTCTTTCCTTCATCAAGAGAACGGAAAATTCCTTCCCCCATCTCGGCAATTTCTCCGTACAAATACAAAGCTGGTGTTTTACTTCCTGGCTTTGGTTTTCCAAACGCGAACAAATGCGATCGCTTGATTTTCTCCAGTTTGGTAAATGTATTACCCCCATCGATTGAGCGGTACAGTCCTTTCTTATCAAGACTGACCCAAACTTCGTTTTTGCTCTGGGGTGGCGTTTTAAGAAAGTGCCAGTAGTCGCTGGGGAGAGATTCACTAACCGAGGCAAACGTTGCGCCGCCATCCGTACTTCGGTAAAGCTTACCTTTGTCGTAGTAGTAAAATGTTCTCCCCTCTCCGGTATCCGCTGCTAGGGGTTGCGACCAATTCCAGGCTCCCTCCATCCCGCTTGGTAAACCCGAAGCCGTTTTCCAGGAGGCACCTCCATCCGTCGTGTATAGCGGCTGACCGCCACTGGTTATCACCAAAATTGACTGGGGATTCGTTGCCGACATTGCCACCCGTAACGGCATTGTCTGCTTGGGAAACGAAGAAAAGGCTTTCCAGGTTGAGCCGCCGTCTGTAGAAGTTGCCCCAGTGTAGGTGTTATTCCAGCGATTTCCGCCTACCCGCACCAGTTTTAACGGGTCAGTTTCGCTATAAGCAATGCTGTAGGTATCTTGGAAAGCTGGTCCTTTCCTGCCAATGCTGTAGGAGGGATAGGTATCCAAGCCGTTGTTGTGGTTAAATCCATCCACGTCGGCGACACCGCTCAATAAGATTGCTCCCTGCGGTGGTGCGACCAGGGTAAAGGGAACAACTTCTTCATGACCGTTTTGATAGTTAGTCCAGATTGAGGGCTGTTGGTTGATATTGTCAGTTCGCCAGATTCCGTACCAATCGGTCAACCAAACTCGGTTGGGGACTTTGGGGTCAAAGGCGATCGCTGAGGTGGCAGGATTAGAGAGCATGTACTTCGACCACCAAGGAACTGTGTTATTGACGGAACGTTTGATTTCTCTCCAGGTACGACCGCCATCTAAGGAACGGTAAAGATTGGTGTTTTCAGACTTCTCCCGCGTCGCAATCAGCACCTCCTGCGGATTAGTCGCATTAAGACTTAATCCGTTAAATTCCGCTTGAGAACCGGGGGGAGTGAGGTCTTGCCAAACTCCCTGAGTATACTTACTCACTCGCGGATGGGTTTCACTTGTAACGTAGAGGGTTCCATCCACCGCCACAGCCAGACGGGTTGCGGTTTGGGGGCTATCGGGGATTTTGCGCCAGGTTTTCCCGCTGTCAGTTGACTGGTAGATGCCGTCTCCGTAAGCATTGATGTAAATTTCGCCCTTTTGCTTGTCGTTAAAGGCGATCGCGGTAATGCCGATATCCTCTTGCGGTTTTCCCGGAAAATCCTTAACCGATGACCAGGTTTTTCCCGCGTCTGAGGATTTCCACAGCCCATCTCGTCGCGAGCCAAAAAAGAGCAGTTGAGAATCAAAGGGACTGACGACGAGTCGTTCTCCCAACCAGCGTTTATCCTGATTGCCCCCCATGTGTAAATCCAGGTTCAGCTTTGTCCAGGTTTGTCCCTTGTTGGTAGATTTAAAAATCGTCCCCGGTTCTGCCCAGAGGTATTTGCCTGCTGCGATATACACAATATTGGGGTCGTTCGGATCTAGGGCTAGTGCTTCGCCGCCGTAGTAGTTACTTTTAGCTAAAGGGAAATGATCGGTGAGCGCGATCCAGCGTTGTTCTTTGGCGTCCCAGCGATAAAAGCCACCGATATCAGTGCGGATGTAGATTAGATCTTGCTGTCGCGGATGGAGATAGATACCAGTCACATACCCGCCTCCCCCCAAGGCGACATTGAGCGCTCCGAGACGAGCATCAGAGCGATAACGTTGAGCGTTTGTTACCTCAGCCTTTCCTGAGGCAAAATTGCTGAGGTTGCTCGTCAGTTGCATCGGTTGCAAGGCGATCGCGGTAAATAAGATCAGTATGACAAAACGCACGCCTTGGCTTAACCAACGGCGTCGGGAATTCCTGATACACCCAATGGTATGAGAGACAACTTGGGCAACATAAAGCCCAATCGCAAAGATGAAAAGGCTGGGGAGCAATTGTTTGGCGATCGCAAGCCAGTTAACCATAATTACGCACTACTACTAAAACCTCAAGCAATTTGCGTTTTGTAACGGGAGCAGGTCAAAAATGTCGGACTCTGCTTTGAAGGGGGCGATCGCGCTTGAGCCTAACTCATACCGATTGCTGAGATTGTTGTTGAATTTGGCGCTTTTGGTTAGCCCCGGTAACTTTGAGCGCTAAAGCTTCTATCTGACAGTACAAAGATTGAGGCAACAACCAGAGGGTATAGACAGCCGAAAAGGTTAATAAAGTGCGACGGGGTTCCTCTAGCACAATTTGCCAGTAGTTCATTAGGGCGCGATGGAGCAGTTCTGCTGCCTTCGCCCCATCTCTTAAAGTCACTGCCCGCCGAGACAAAAATCGCAAGGCATAGGCGCGAGCTGGTTTCTCACATTGAGCCGCAATTTCCGGCGCATAAGCGCGAGTCTTCTCCACTACATTATCCACCGCACTCAAATGCTTTTGGAGATTGGCTGAATGTCCTTTTGAATGAATGCGATATAGGGTGAGGGCTTCCGGCAATCCTTCTAAGAGCCAGTCCGTCTGAATGGCAATCCGCAGCCAACATTCCACATCTTCCATATTGTGCAGCTCCCGATCGAAAAAGGAGTCTGCTGACGCCCCCGCTTGTCGGTAGTGGATCGCTTCAAATACTTCACGGCGAATCACCGGAGTCGAGCCATTGCCTACCGGATTGCGGCGGAAGATATAGGCAGGAGTAATTTTCTCAGTCTTGGCAGTCTGATAAATTCCTAACGCCACTCCCGATGCATCAATAAAGGCTGAATAACTATAACTTACTCCTACCTGGGGTGAAGTTTCTAAATGCTGAACGTGTTTTTCCAACTTTTCTGGTACCCAAAGATCGTCGCCATCTATGAACGCCAAATACTGTCCTTGGGCATAAGCGATTCCTGTATTTCTAGCCGTCGATACACCTTGATTTTCTTGGCGAATAATTTTGATCCGAGGATCGGCAAACTGCTGGCAAATTTCTACACTTCGATCGGGAGAACCATCGTCAACGATCAAGAGTTCAAAGTCTTCATAAGTCTGATCGAGAACAGATTGAACCGTGGCAGCAATGTATTGTTCGACTTTATAGACGGGAATAATGACTGAAACTTTCGGCATGAATTTCTTACGAGTTAAAAAATAATCTTGGTCAGATCAAACCATTTGCTTAGACTGCTCTTGTAAGATGCGCTGTCTTTGCAGTTTCCCTGCTAGTTTGGCTGTCAACCCTTCAAGCTGGGCGTACAAAGGCTGCGGTAAGAATCCCAGCATGTAAGCCGCCGCTAAAGTCAAGAGAGTGCGGCGTGGTTCTTCTACAGCAATACGCCAGTAGGTTAACAAGGAGCGATTAATCAAGGTTACCGCTTCGGCACCGGCTTGCAGGCGCAGGGCGCTTCTGGCGAGGTAGCGCAACTGGTAAGCCCTAGACTGGCTTTCCATTTGAGCAACCAATTCGGGGGCGTAGGAGCGAGTTTTTTGCAGAACCTGCTCCCAAGAGTCAAGCTGCTTGAATAAATTGGCGGATAATCCCCCTGAGTTGACGCGATACAACGTTAAGACATCAGGGATGCCTTCAATTTTCCAGTCGGTTTGAATGGCAATGCGTAACCAACACTCAATGTCTTCTGAGCGACGAAAGCGATCGTCGAAGTAAAAATCTTCTACAGTTCCATAGAAATTTTCTTGAAACTGAATCGCTTCTAGAACTGCTCGCCGAATTACAGGCGTTGAACCATTGCCAATCGGACTGCCCAAAAACAAGTCCGTTGCAGTGATTCCTGTTAACTTGGGCATGATATAGGTTCCCAAAGATTCGCCATATTCATCAATAAAGCCTGAGCGACTAAAGCTCACTCCTACTTCTGGCGATCGCTCAAGATGCTCAACGTGCTTTTCTAACTTTTCCGGTAGCCAGAGATCGTCGCCATCCAGGAACGCTAAATATTCGCCTGTGGCATGGCGAATACCTGTATTCCTTGCGCCTGCCAAGCCACGATTTTTTTGGCTAATAATTTTAATTCGAGGATCGGCAAATTGACGGCAAATCTCTACACTTCGGTCAGGAGATTCATCGTCAACGATCAACAACTCAAAATTTTGATAAGTCTGGTTTAAAATTGACTGCACGGTTGCAGCAATAAATTTCTCAACCCCGTAAGCTGGAACGATAACTGAAACAGTTTTCATAGTTTGATTCAAATTTAGTAACTTTTACTTGGCAGCTAAGACTCTCATTTTGCCGAACACATAATTAGTCGCCCACATGGTAAACAAAGGCATCGCTATTAGGTGAATCAGCAACACAGACATCGCTACTCCCCAAGCGCCCCAGTTAACTCCGATGAGAATTGCAGCAATAAAGACAGTGGTAAAGATGGCATTCCAACGCAAGTCTAGATCGGGTCTGCCAAAAGCAATTAATAACTGGGAGGCGGCTTCAGAAAAGGGGCGAGGAATTGCTGAGAGGCAAATCAACACCAGGATAGGAACAGCTTCTACCCACTTCTGACCAAAAACAATCGGAACATAGAAGGGAGCAAGGCTCGATTGCAGGAGGACAAAAGGAACGATTACTATCGCGATGGTTTTTAAACTGCTCAGGTAATAATGCTTAAACTTAGAGAAATCTGTTTTAACCGCTGACAAGTGAGGCAAAAGAGCGTTTTGAATAGCTTTGATAATACTTAAACTAATTCCCAACCCGGCATTGAAAGCAAAGAAGTAAATTCCTAGTTCTTTAATACTGACAAAACGACCAACGATTAAGTAATCTAAATAGTTTCTTGAAGTACTTAAAAGTTGAACTCCTAAAAGGTGTTTGCCGAAGCCCAAAATCTCCCCCCAACGTTTGGTTGTAAACTTTTTCTTGGGACGCCAAGGGTGGTTAATGTAGTAAATTAACACCCAAATTGGTGCCGATATGACGATGGGTAGAACAATTGCCCACATCCCGAATCCCAAAAAGGCGAGCAAGGCACTGAAGAGACTACTAAAAGATAGTTGAATGGTGTTATTAAGGGCAACAACTTTAAAGCGGTTTTGTCTTTGGATTAAAGCATAGTTAATGGCGGAAATTGGCACAATCAGTAAGGGAGTTGCCGCAATGCAAATTGGAAAAATCAACTGGTTATTCCCATAAAAGAAAGCAATGGGAACTGAAGCAAGACACTGCACAACAAACAACCCAGCAAATACTGCCCAGTTCAACCAATAGGCAGATATACACAATTCCTCTAAGTCTTTTTCATCCGACTGAATTAGTTTGGCACCCACCCCAATTCGAGTAAAGGCCAGGGTAAATTCGTAAACGGTTAGGACAATTGCGGCTAATCCATAGTCTGTTTCAGTTAAGAAGCGTGCCAAAATGACTGTTCTTAAGAGGCTAATGACTCTAGTTACGGCTTCTGAGCCAGTGAGCCAGCCTAAGTTCCGAACAAAACGATCTGCTAGTTTGTGCTTAATTCGATCGATTGTTCGCTGTAGTAAGCTCATGCTGTCTCCAAAATTAGGATGAAGTTAGAGTTAAGAAACTGAAGGAAAGCAGTGCTACTTGAGGTTGAGATTCGCTATGGCGCGATCGCCAAGTTCTAAAGGCTGCTGAAACCTGCGGAAGAAAGAGTGAGTCTTAATCTCTCTTAAGCCTTTAATCTCGGGTCATTGCTAGCCTTCATTTTGCCAAAGCGTTGCATAAAACCTTGTGCCGTCTTTTGCGGTAAGAAGCGCAGAATTAGCCACTTGATTAAAAGGCGCTGCGTATTTCGCTTCGTTAATACGGAAGGAGACAAACTAACTGCTTTTTTTAAAAATTTCCATCCTTGATTAATTTTTTCAGCATCTGGCGCGTGAGTAATACACAAACGAGCTAAATATTGATAAGTATTCGCCAGGCTTCTCTTTTTAAGATGCTGAAGTTCTGGAGGTGCTGCCTCAAAGGCTCGGTTAATGACGAGCAAACTGTAATGTTCCATGACATCAACTTTAGAGGCCATTGATGTCGCAGACTGGCGATAAAGAATTTGATAGTGAGGAACTAAGACAAAAGACCACTTAGCCGCTAATCTCAGCCAGTATTCCCAATCCTCAATCGATCTTAAAGAGGCATCAAATTTTCCTACCGATTCAATCGCTTGCCGACGTAGCATGACATTTGAACCTGAGTTAATGAAGTTGCCCATTAAGAGTTGAGGATAGACATTCCCTTCAAAATAGACAGGCTGGTCTTTACTGAAGGTTTTCCCTTCGCTATCCATAAAGCTTGTCCAACTGTAAGCGACTCCCGCTTCCGGGTTTTTCTGCAAAGCAGCCAGTTGGAGTTCTATCTTATCTGCTGTCCATACATCGTCAGCATCAATGAAGGTAATAAATTCTCCAGTTGAGCGTGCAATGCCTCGATTCCGAGCCTCTGGTAAGCCAGCATTTTCATAAGAAAATACTTTAATGCGAGGATCGTTAATACAATTAACGAGCTTTAAAGTGCCATCTTTTGAGCCATCATTAATGATGATTAATTCAAATTCTGAAAAGGTTTGTTGTTGAATCGAGCGAATAGTTTCTAAAATCGTTTTTTCAACGTTATAAGCAGGTACGACAACAGAGACAACTGGCATACACCCTCATTTCCTCACAAATAATGCTTCGATAGTTATGAATAAACCCTAGTCTCTTGACAGGCTTCACTGCTCGTCAGCGAGATTTTTTCTTTAAACGCTATGCCCATCATCATTAGACCAGGCCAGTACAGATAGGCAAGTGCTTCGATATTTTCGCCAATTGAATAGAATATTAAAACTAGGAGCATGGTTAAACCCACTTGAGCGGTCGCGTTTTTCTGGGCTTTGATTAGCAAATCTACAAAGCTTAAAGTCATAGCCGTAGCCAAGGCAATAAAACCGACGATGCCCTGAGTAAACAACACACCAAACCAGGTGTGGTGAGAACCAATAGGTTTATAGGCAACTAGATATGGTCCTTTCTCATCTAGGAAACCATGTCCCCAGATAGGAGCCTCAGTCTGCCAACGATAGAAAGCCATGCGATTGAGGATTTCTCTTACTCGTGAAGAACTAGCACGCTGACCTTCTAAATTGTCTTTAAAATCCTTTAAGGTTGTTATGAGCTGAGAGCCAAATAATCCAGCAAAGAGGCTACCAACTCCGGCAGTAATTTGCATGACAGGTTTAGTAGCATTAATCAACCCAAAAGTAATAATGGGTATACAAACGAGACTGATTAAACCTAAGCGTGAAGCTGATCCCCAAACCATAATGGCTGAACTAATCATGCCAATCCATCGCCATTTCTTATTCGGGTCTTGCCAAGCGAGAAAGAAATAAATATTTCCTATTAAGCCTAAAGCAGGAGCCCACGGTGCAAACAAAAAAAGGCGGGTTGCACTCGATCCTGGTTCCGTACCGTACAAGAACACCGTGTAGGCAGCTTTCCCCACCGCTCCCACCTTATAAAGGGGAGATACATACAAAGCATCAGGAAGACCTATTTGTCCAGCAATGTAGGAAACGGGTATAAAAAATAAGCTTTGCAGGCAAAGTATGCAGACTGCTCTAGAAATCAACTGAGGTCGAATTTTCAAGCAACCCGCTAGGGGAAATAACGCCATTAATGCCCAGCTTTTACCAAAAATATTGATGGTTGATTTGATAATGCGCGTCAGTCCAAGATCGAAATCTAAGTGATTGGCAATGATTGTGACTTCCATCATCAACATGCAAATCACCCAGAGCCACACCCCAAAAGGAATAGTTATTCTTTCCTCAGGGGGTGTCTCATCAGTTTGTTCCCAGAGTTTTTTGCAGACATAGCCACCAAAAAACCAACCCATTAATGGCGCTACAAAATGCTGTGCTCCAAGGAGAAAAAGAACATAAGTACCAGTAATGTAGTACCAAACTATCTTTTCTTCCAGATTTTGAGGTTTCATTTATGCTTAAATATCTCAGAACGCTAGGCTCGAATTTAGCTTTTGTGCCGGCTTTCTTCCCAAGGTTTTAAAACAGATGAATTAGTCATTGGTAGTAAGGGCGCGATATCCGGCGCGGGAGTGTTAAGGGGAGCTGAAGTCAGGTTTGTGCTTGAGCGCTTGCCTAGTAAGCGGGGACGCAGCCAGAGTAAGAGTAGTCCTAGGGTTATCAACAAGGAGCTTCCTCCGGCACCTAACATTGCCAAAGATTTTTTTGGGGATGAGGGTTGCTCCGGTTGGTTAGGTGGGGTGAGGACTTGCGGTTGAGGATAACTACTAGATAGGCTGGCTTGACTGAGATCGAGTTGAGTTAATGTGGTGGAAAAGATCGCTTCAGCAATTTGTAAGTCTCGCTCTAGGACTGAGAGGGTAAGGGCGTTTTGCCCCATCGTTCTAAGCTGGTTTTCCAGTTGAAAGATCTGTCGGTCGAGTTCTTGAGTACTCGCTTCGAGTCCTTCTCCTTGGACTTTGATGGTAATGAGTTGTTCAAATAGCTGTTCTCTTGCCGAGCCACCTTGATTGCCCGTACTGATATTGAGTTGGTCAATCGCTGGTTGACTTAGGGAGCGACCTACAAGCGCCTGGCTGCGATTGAGCATAGCGGCTCTGGCTTCGGCTTGTCGATTTCCTTCTCGAACCACTGCTGGGTGATTAGATCCGTACTTCGCATTTAAGATCGTTAAAGTTGAGGACGCTTCGCTGTAGTCGAGTAAGTGCTGTTGAAAGATGGAGTCGGCTTTGAGCGTAAAAGCATCTGCGGCTTGTTTGGCTGACAAGTTGAGGTTAGACGATAGTTCTCGCAGATTCGCTGATGTTTGTTGCCGCTGCGCTCGAAGTTCGGCACGCTGTCTCTTGAGTTCCTCAATCGTCTGGGAAGTTTGATCGATTTGTATTTTCGATGCTAGCCCTGTACGCGCTTTGTGTTCAGCAAGGCGTTGTTGGGCGTAAATGAGTTTTTTCTGCGCTGCTTCTAAGGCTTCTCGAGTCGGTTTTTCTTGTGCTTCGGCTCCTTCAATTCTGAGCTGATTGAGTCGATTATTAAAAGCTTCATTAAGGGCAAAGGCCTTTTGTTGAGCGATTTCCGGGGTATCGCCAGCCATTTCAAGGTTTATCAACGTGGTATTGTCAATAATTTTGATGCGAGGCTGACCGAATTCGCTGGGTGTGAGATTGAGTTTATCTGCGGCTGCTTTTATAACCGCGTCACTTTCGGCAATAATTTCATATTCTGCTCGTGGATCTAGGGAGCGATCGCTATAAGGGGACTTCACTTCTGAAGAAGCATTGCCGACCTCTGGGATTGAGATTCGAGTGGATGAGCCAGCAGCGGGAAGGGTGAGAGTCCACTTACTCGTGTAGGTGGGGTCTGTTTCTTTCAAGTACGCAAATGTTAAGCCCCAAATTGCTGTATTCGCAGCTACAGCTAAAAATAAATAATGCAACCAACGCCACCGACCCAGAGAGGCTGGGGCAGAAGAACCCGGAATAGTGGAAGACTTAGTCATTGTTACTCGTTGTCACCAAAGATGAGATCTCTAATTACATTAAGTGGATTAAGAATGTCACCGATGACGCGGAACACACTAGAAACATTGGTGACAGTTGAATCGTAACAAACCACACCGTCTCCCGGCATCAGGTAAGGATTCGCAACTTCATCACTGGGGTTTCTGACTAGATCTTCGACCGAGCGATTCAACGTCTCAACTTGCCCCGTTAAACGATCAGTTTGTACTAAAACAACACGCCGCTTGGCATTAGTCGGTTGACTTCCACCCACGCACTTTGCAGCAATGACAGCATTAGAAAAACGTGAGCCATAAGCAAGTTCTTGGGCTTGTGCATTCCCGCCGCCTGGATTGGGGCTTGACAAGTTGGAGAAGAACACAGGAATGGTGAGCGGAGTCACCTGAGAAGGACGAACCAGTTCATTGTTTTGAGCAACTTCGAATTGAGGAACTACCACCAAATCCCCAGCAACGAGGGGAACATCTTCTACAGGACCTCCTGTGAAGACGCCTGACAAATCAAAGACCCGTTCTTGCTCGCCCCGTACTAAACGAACATTTTGAATGTCCGCATTCGGTTTCACGCCTCCGGCGGTGCGAATCGCCGCCGTCAAGTAACGCTCTGGGGGATAATCTCCAGACACAGGAGGAAGCCCCGGCTGATTTTGATTTTGCGCTCTCAGTGCTGGATCGTTAATTAAGACCCGACCGGGCTGGAATACGGCTCCAGACACTGTCACTTGTACAGGAGCCCACTGTGAAATAGTGACTCCTAATTGCAGAAACTGGGGTCGGAAGAATCCTCCTGCAATTAAGGCTTGCCTCAGCCGCTGTTGAACTTGAGCAATCTCTAACCCTTGAACAGGCAACGGTGGGAGGTAGGGAATTGCTAAATTCCCGTCCAAATTCACCTCATAGGTACCACTAAAGCGATCTTCAGTTTCTAAGAATCCTTCATCAGGGATAGAAACCCGGAGGCGATCGCCTGGAGATAGGGGTAGTGCCTGTACTCGGCTCGGAACGACTACCACAGCAGTGATCGCAATAGTGGCGAAGGCGAGGTACTTTGTAAAAAACATATCGGTATCTTCCCCCGGAGGCTACATCAATCAACAACGGTTTATTCAGTAACTTGTTGTTGAACGTCTTACACAACCACTTTCAAAACAGACCTAATTTACCTATCCATGAGGAAGGCTGCTGCTTTAAAAGAGATAGTTGCTGGTAAAATGCTGTACTCAAGCTGCTAGTATATCCCAAATTTTTGTTACAGAGACAAAGGAGCAAGCAGACCCATTCGTTCTTAGGAGATAATGGTTGCTTGCAATTTTGCCTACACTAGTTCAGTATTTCAACACAGTACAGTTGGGCGCTCCAAAAGAGGCTTGCCCTCGCAATAGTCAGGAATTTCTGCACCCATTAAACTCAAAATCGTTGGTGCTAAGTCTAGAGAGTGACCAGCACTGAGGCTAGCTCCCGGAGCTATATCAGGTCCTTGCATCATCAGGAAGCCATCAGAGCGGTGGCTACCTGTGCGGTTGAAGGGAACAGGCCCAATCCGTCCGATGTCGGAACTTTCAACCACATCCGTTGCATACTTCTCTTGCCAGATAAGAACGATATCGGCATCAGGTAACTTCGGGTCGCTCTCAGTTGCTGATTGACGCGTCCGGATCGCTTCCTTCACCATTGGTTCTCCTGTCCGAGCATCTTTAAGCTGGTAAAGCTTTTCTATCAGCTCATCACAGACAGCATCATAATCATCAGGAGCAACAATGCCATTTGGCTCCCGTCCTTGAAGATTGATGCGGATGTAACCTTCTGAGTAGCTAGGCAAGGCGAAGGCTTTCATCTGTGGCCAGAACGGCTTGTACCACACCGCACTTTGGAAGAAGAAAGGATCGGATTTTTCGAGCAAGTCAAAAGGAGAAATCAAATCAGGTTGTTCGGAAGACTTTGAGAAAGGAAGAAGGTTGAACAGTTTGGTCGGAAGATGGCGTCTCAAAAATCCTTTAAGTGGGTTTTTCTCGTACTTTAAACTCCACATTGTTCCCATCCATCCTTTTTTAGCACGACCATTGATTAATGGTTCTCCAGGAGGTTTACCCATCTTGCCACGGGCAATGCCGTATTTTTCCGGGAAATTCCAGCGATACAGAAATTCTGGGAGGAAGAACATACTGGGGAGATCCATCACATTCGCCCCCATGCCATGAGCCGCAAAAACGACAACATTCGCATTTTCGGGGGCTGAGTCAATGATGTCACCAACAGCCGTATCGATTTTTTCAAAGACTTCCAACAGGGGGTCACCAGAGCAGTGCTTGCCGAGATAGGGATATAAAGGATGGTCCGTTTGGCTCAGGTGCCACATATAATGTCCCGCTGAATGGGTTTCCCCAAAGATTGTCAGGAACAAGTCCCAAGGCTCTTGTTGCAACAAGTCTTTGCAGATCGTTGCCCGTCGGGCGATACCGACTTCGAGCGCCTTTTGCAGTTCTTGCAATGCCTCCACATCCATGATGCTGGCATGGTCTTTGCGAAGGGTGGGATGCTCACCATGCTTATCAACTATTTCCTGATACAGAGAGGCTGGTAGGGAATGACTGGGGGTTTGGGGCGAGTGAGCCCCCCAAGCAAGGACTTGCAGCCCGTTTACCTGCTTGGCTAGCGGTGCTTGGGGTATGTCAAAAGCGGCAACTCGATATTGGTCTTTTAGAGCGTAAAAAGGTTCATGTTCCTTAAAATCATGAGACTGAATATCCTCTACCTCATAGGTGCCTTGCTTGATTTTTAGCGGTGCCCAATACCCAGTTTGCTTAGGGGAACAGCCTGTAAGAAATGTTGTCCAGGGAGTCTCGGCTCTGTAGTACTCAAACGTTTTCAGACGAGTGTAAGCCCCTTTGTCGCGTAAGCGACGCAGGTTTTTCAAATGTCCTTGAGACATCCAGGTTTCAATAAGGGAAGGATCGGCTGCGTCCAGTCCAATGGCAATGACGGGATTCTTCATAATTTCCTTTGGCAAGAAATGCTAAAGAGAGGTGTCAGTAAAAAGCTATAAATATATCTTTTAAGTAGGCATAAATAACTGTCTTGGATCGCTAATAAGCTAACAATAATAAAGGAGCAATAAGGGCAATTACTATGCTTTTAATACACTAACGTTTTTTCTTAGGGGTAAGGGTGAAAATTTACTGAAGATATAGGTGATTCTCATAAAGTTTAGATGAAGCTTTTAATTACAGGGATGTTGCGATAAAAATTTATCGAATGTAAAGATAGTTTTCAAAAAGTTTAGTAAAGCTTGCTAGAGACAAAAATCCCGCTCGACATTTGGCACTATTAAGGGTAGCAAGAGAGATGCGGTTTCCCATGTCTCCTCCGTCCGTTTTGTGGAAATTGATTAGGGCTGTATAGTGGCTTGAAAGTGGCTGATGAAGGGAACTTTCCTTGCTCGTCTTCAACAATGAACCTAATTGAGTTAAGCCCAATAACCCTCAAATCCTCAAGCTGATGAAGCAAATTTGGTCGCGCCTGAAGCCTTACTTACGCTGGGTAATTCTCGGCGGGACGCTATTTTTTCTCCTTAAGACACTTAAGGATCACTGGCAGGAAGCCGCAGCAATCCGAATTGAGCCGACAGGATGGGCAATTTTGGCGATTGCCTTGAGCGTAACCTTAACAGCGCATATTTGGTCTGGATGGGTGTGGGGGTGGATTTTACAATCTCTTTCAGCACCCGTCAAAGGTTCCTGGAGCGTTGCCATTTACCTGAAAACTAATATTGCTAAGTATCTACCCGGAAATGTCTGGCACTTCTACGGTCGGGTCAGAGCGACTCAAGCGATTGGTGTTTCCTTCGGAGTTGCCACTCTCAGCGTGCTGCTAGAGCCATTACTGATGGCAGCCGCTGCTTTACTGATTGCTTTAATCAGCCTGGAGCGAAACAACTGGAAATTACAAGTTCTCAGCCTCGCCGTTGTGCTGCTTGCCATTCATCCCCGATTTCTGAACTTTGGCATTAAGCTGTTAAGCAAATTCAAAGGTAAAGCAACTAAATCTAAATCTCAAGCCGCCGCTGAACCCTTACAAATTCAACGCTATCCTTTTCTCCCGCTGTTAGGAGAACTGGGCTTCGTTGGGCTGAGAGGTACAGGATTTGCGTTAACTCTATTAGCCCTCGGCTCTGTCATTCCGGCGCAACTCCCTTTGCTGTTGAGCGCCTTCAGCCTAGCTTGGCTGCTTGGTCTAGTGGTACCAGGAGCGCCAGGAGGAATTGGGGTGTTTGAAGTAACAATTATCGCCCTACTCAAGGGTAACTTCTCAGCTGGTCTGCTCCTGAGCGCGGTTGTTCTGTACCGCTTGATTAGCATTCTGGCAGAAGCAGCAGGTGCAGGACTAGCGGTTCTGTATGAATACCGCTTTTTCAAGCTGCGAAGCTAAGAAAGTAAAGTTCGCTGTCCTAAACGGCATCAATTACTTAAAGCTTTACAGAATCTTAAAATAACTTCTTTCGGTTTACCTATTTTTTACAGTAATCACCTTATGCTGTTCCGTAGCCGCCCTTGTTCGCTTGAGAAGGAAAACCTGTTTTAGAGAACTTTGACCAGGTGCGAGTGACTAAAGATAGCTTCTTTAAGGGCAGGACTCAAATTTTCTGGAATTGCAGCTACTGTTTTTATTAGGAACAATCCGCGTGCATACTTACATCAATGGCTCAAATAGTTAGGACATCCACCCTCTCAGATGTAACTCCACCTGAATTGTCAGTTGTGGTGCCGCTCTATAACGAGGTAGAGAGCCTGATCCAGTTGCTTGAGGCAATTACGACTAGTGTCAGCAATATGGGATTGAGCTACGAAATCATCTGCGTGGATGATGGCTCTAAAGATGGTTCGTCAGAGTTGTTAAAGCAACAAGCGCTGCTTCGTCCGCATCTACGCGCCGTCCTACTCCGTCGCAACTACGGTCAAACACCAGCAATGGCAGCAGGATTCAAGTACGCCACAGCTCCCTTTATCGTTACGTTAGATGGCGACTTGCAGAATGACCCGGCAGATATCCCCATGCTGCTCGCCAAGCTAGAAGAAGGCTACGACTTGGTGAGTGGCTGGCGCAAAAACCGACAGGATGCGGCACTGACGCGGTTGCTGCCTTCCAAAATTGCCAATTGGTTGATTGGGCGGATCACGGGTGTGAAACTACATGATTATGGTTGTTCCCTGAAAGCTTACCGTGCAGAACTGATCGCCGACATGAATCTCTACGGTGAGTTGCATCGGTTTTTGCCAGCCCTAGCGTTTATTGAAGGCGCAAGAATTACTGAGGTACCTGTACGCCACCATGCCCGTCGTCATGGTAGCAGTAAGTATGGTCTGGGACGTACCTTTCGGGTTGTGCTGGATTTGTTCACGGTCTTCTTTATGAAGAAGTTCCTGACGCGACCGATGCATGTATTTGGTTTGTTGGGAATTTCTTCTACAGTATTAGGAACTGTTTTAGGGCTTTACTTAACTTTTCTCAAGTTGGGGTTGGGTCAAAGCATTGGCGATCGCCCTTTACTGATCTTGGTAGTAATCTTGCTCTTGGCAGGCGTGCAGCTCTTTAGCTTTGGTCTATTAGGAGAACTCCTGATGCGGACTTATCATGAATCTCAAGGCAGACCTATCTATAGAGTCAGAGAAGTGGTTGAAAGAGAAGCTAACAATGGCAATGGTAATTGAGAAGAATGACTCTCTCAAAAATCCAGCTTTCAAAATTAGCAGTATTGGTGAGGAAAGAGTAACAAGGGTCAGTAGTGATTTTAAGGAATTTTCTTTTTATCGCTTTTCACTTGTTACTCTTTTCTTTTTATTGTTTATCCCTTTTTGTTGACAGGCGTAGATTTTTTTAGACTAGTGCAGCTTTGCATAAATTCAACTATCGTACTTGCGCGGCATCCTCTAGCGCACTCCTCCTACAACGAAAAGAGACGTGAGCATAAAACTCACGTCTCTTAAACTTTCTGTGAAATTAGAAGGAAATTGAGCATTTTAGCGCCCGGTTACTTGGTTCCACTTGGTACGACGTTTGTTAAATTGCTCATCACTGTCAAATGGAGAGCGATAAATATTAAGTTTTTGCTGCAAAATTAACCAAAAGAATAAAGGATCGTCCGCTAAATATCTTTTCCACAATCTTTTGGGTTCAGATGACAACCGGAAAAGCCATTCTATCCCTAACTCGCTCATCCACAGAGGAGCTCTTTTGATAGAGCCGGCTTCAAAATCAAGCGTTGCTCCGACAGCTAAGAAGATTTTTATATGGGGTAAGCGGTCTTTGTACTTGCAGATCCACTTTTCTTGCTTAGGTGCACCAACTCCGACTGCCAGAACTGTAGCACCCGATTGGTTAATGATTTCAATAATTTCTTGGCACTCTTCTTCGTTTTTCTCAAAGCCAAAAGACGGAGAAAGGGAACCAACAACAATTTCTCTCCCAACTTTAGCGTTGATTTTATATCGAGCTTTATTAGCTACTCCTTCTTTGCCACCTAGTAAAAAAATCTTAATATCTTCATTATTCTGATGGTATGTATAGAAAGCTGGAAAAAGATCAGAACCAGAAATTTTCTCTTTGATGGGTGAGCCTAAGAATTTTGATGCAAATTGAAGGATTTTGCTATCACACACCCTATAGTTGGCAGTTTGATAAACTTTGATGAAGTCTGGATCGCTTTGCAACTTGATCAAGTGATCTACATTTGGTGTGAATACAATGCCGCTTTTGAGCTGTTCCAGCAGTTCTACCGTTGATAAATTATTAAGAGATATATTCAGTAGGTTGACTGTCTTCATTTGGTGTGCACCGTAACTTATAGATTTCTATCGCTTGTGGATAGGGAACAAATTGGATGGATTCAGGGGAGTGATTTAATAGTTGAAGTAGTTCAGAATTATTAAAGAGTCGTGTTTTGTTAGAGGATTATACTTATTTTGCATAATACTGGGAGATAATGCCAGTATTTCTACGGAGCTTTATCAAAAAAGTATATTCTGTTTACACAAACTTTAAAAACATCACTGACTTATGTCCGTTGTATCACTGTACCGCTGGAAAAACTATCTTTGATCTAGTCAGACCCGTCTGCCATATGATTAAGAAAAGTTTAAGGTTAGCGCTTTTGTATCTGTAGTCGTAGTGGCTAGCTAAACACAGAGCGCAAGGTTAGTTTAGTCAAAACCGCATTTTGACTGCATCTGTCGCTAGGAGGAAGCTATTTGTCGAGCCTGCTCAAAATCAGCGATCGCGCTTAACGATTTGGTTCTTTTGTTGACTATCGAGAATATACGTAGAGGGAAAGCATCGGCAGCGCGATCGCACTTATTCGCCGATTGCTCATCCCGCCGCGCACAACTGCTTAACTACCTGATCTAAGGCAACAGAATGAGAAGCCTTAAAGAGGAGGCGATCGCCAGGTTGCAAAATCTCCTGCAATCGAGCAAGTAACGCCTCATGGGTTGAAAAACACTCGGAAGAGATGCCACTAGCCCCGGTGGCGATCGCTTGCGCTTCCGGATCGTTAACTAAAACTAGCAGCACATCTAGTTGCAACTGTTCAGCTTCCCTACCTACTTGTTGATGCAATTCCTCGGAGGCGTCTCCCAATTCCTTCATTGCCCCTAACACGGCAATACGCCTCTTCCCCGGTGTCTCTGCTAGCAATTGCAGTGCCGCTAACATAGATTCGGTGCCAGCGTTGTAGGTTTCATCAAGCAATATAATGTCGTTGGGCAACGAGTGAACTGTGGCACGTCCTGCCGGAAGACTCACAGACAGATTTGTCGCCAACGGCTGCCAATCAATTCCTAAAACTTTCGCCACTGCTAAAGCTGCCAAGAAATTAGAAGCATTATGACGCCCCGCTAAGGGGAGGGGTAGCTCCATCCCAGCGATACTGAGGGTACTGCTATTAGGCAATTCCCCGCGCAGCTCTCCCCCCTCTAATCCGTAGGTGAGGGTTTGCCCCTGCCAAACTGTACTGGCTGTGGCAATGAGCAGGGGGTTGTCATGGTTAAGGATTGCCACACTGCTAGTAGGCATTTCCTCTAGTAGTTCGCACTTAGCGCGGGCGATCGCTTCTTTTGAGCCTAACAATCCAATATGGGCTGTCCCAACGTTTGTAATTACGCCAATCGTGGGAGAGGCAATTTGTGCCAATAGGGCAATTTGTCCGGCTCCCCGCATTGCCATTTCGATAACGGCATAGTCGTGGTCTGCACTCAATTCCAGCAAGGTTTTGGGAACACCAATTTCGTTGTTGTAATTGAGCTGCGTTTTCAGGACGTTTCCCGTGGTTGATAGTACGGCGGCAATCAATTCTTTTGTGGTCGTTTTCCCGACGGAACCCGTGACGGCAATAATAGGGATATCAAATTGTTTGCGCCACCAACTGGCGATTTGCTGATAAGCCTCAAGTGTGTCCTTTACCAGCAGTTGGGGAACAGGATCGTCCAGTTTATGGTCTGTAACAGTAGCGATCACCCCTTTCTCAACCGCAGAGACAGCAAACTCATGCCCGTTGAAGTTCTCCCCTCGCAAGGCAATAAATATCTCCCCCGGTTTCAGACTGCGGGTGTCGGTTGTAATCCCAGTTGACCGTTTTGCCAAGACATCGTCTGAAATATTAAGAGGTGTCGCTGCAATAATATCTACTATTTGTTCAAGAGGGAGTTGACAAGGCATAAGTTCAGCCGTCACAGTTATACAGGATTACGCTGTTTGCGAATTATCTGTCAGTACGACTGTACTAGTACGCAGTGACAATTACTTTACTTAATCTTTATCAGTTTGCCGCATATTTGCGGATAACTATTAAGAGTTGGTCAAGATATCCTCTATCAGAGGGGACATATTTTTGCTTAAAGAACTATCAAGTATACCCTAATATATGGAGGCCTACTACTAAAGTGCAGCAAAATGTTCCTGTCCCTGATCGGCAGGACGATACTTTGAAGCTAGACTACCTTCGTAAAACTCATCTTGATGAGCCCTAGCGTTTGCACGTAGGAGGGCTAACTAAAGTGACTACTTGGACAGACTCTTACATTAGACAAACTAGCCCGGAAGAACAGCAGCTATACGATCACTTGCTCTACTACGTGCAAGTGGAGTCACCTGACGAGCTAATTGAGCGGTTTCGCTACCTCTTTATGGGAGGAGCGAGATATCATGAACCGCAAATTTGGCTGGCGCTAGAAACGGTGGCGACTTCTAAGCGTGCTGAACAAGAATTCAAGTTTGTCTTAAACCGTTGCTGCCACATTTTAATCAATCGCTGGCAGATGCAACCTCACCTACAAGGCTCAATCCCAGAATTAGTCGCCTTGTTTGAGAATCCACCACCTGTGGGAGCCGTTTACTCTCGTGGGGCAAGGCGTTTGCGGCAATTGCTGAAGCTGTTTACAGAAACCGAGCAATTTTTGACCCTGCGACGTTTAGCACAAGTAATGAGCGAAACAGCTGCAACGACTGGCAGTGACTCCAACCCAGTTGGCACGCTGATTTGTCGCTATCCCTATTTGTACGAGCATTGTCTATTGAGTGAGGATAGCAGCTATGAGCATCAGCAAACAGTACGACAAATTCAATCACGAGTACAACGGCGTTTTGAGTTGGACTTGTCGCAGTATGTAACCTATCAGGTGCGACGGGCGCAATCGATGAAGAGCCAGTCCCCCAATAGCCGGATTATCCAACCTGTGAATAATCCCACCCTATTAAGCGATCGCGAGCTAGGAGCTGCCCTCAAGCAATTTGTCGGCAAAGTGCAAGGTGCCGACACCTACCGGGATATTGCTCAAAGTTTTCTCACCCACAGTAGCCAAGCCTCCTCCTACAGTGCCTTTAAGGACGACTTATACGAATACCTGACGGCGACAATCGACCCCGCCTATGGAAAACGCCAATTTAACGACCGCCTGTATAACCATCTGCAAAAAACGCTGGCTCATAACGATTCGCAGAAGCCAACTGAATTTCTGATCATCCGGACTTGCAGCCAGTTATTGAACTTCCTGGTGGTCGAAAGCCCCCAACGTCCGAATCACTTCGTTTTTGTTGACTTGATTACCAACTTAGGGGCAACCTTCACAACTGGCTTATTACTGAAAATTGTCCTGCTCTGCCGTAAAGTCAAACCTTACTTAGAAAAACGCTTTGCCATTTTATTTAACCACTACGAGTCATCGGCAAAAGATGGTGTGCCGTGGTTGGTTAAATCCTTAGAGTATTTAAATGTTGCCTTAAGCGTCCACTTTGGCTCCGCCGATTTATCCTGTTTGAGTCAGATTATGTAAAGAAGTGTGAAGTGTGAAAGATGAAGTATGAAAGGAATAAGCGCTACTTGTTAATTGCTACTTTGCCGAGCAATTACGACTCTAAACTGACAGTCCGACTGTTATAGAGACTCATTGCTTTTGCCACACCTTGCTTGAGGGCAACTTCTACGGTATCCAGAACAAGGGGGAGAACTTCTGCCATGATTTGGGCTTCCTTGGGGGAAAATCGCCCTAAAACATGACCAATTGTGTCCTGATCTTCGCTAGTCTTGCCAATGCCAATCCGTAGGCGGGGGAAATTCTGAGTACCGAGATGAGCGATCGCTGACTTCATCCCGTTATGCCCACCTGCCGAACCCGACAGCCGCATCCGCAAGCGTCCCACAGGCAAATCCATATCGTCATAAATTACCAGCACCGATTCCGGCGGTAACTTATACCAATCGATCGCCGCCCGCATCGCCTGTCCAGAGCGATTCATGTAAGTCAACGGCTTCAGCAGGCGGATTTTATCTCCATGTATCCCCCGACCTTCCCCAACCATTGCCTGAAAGCGGCGATTTTCATTCCAAGAAATCTGCGTCCGACGCGCCAAAGCATCCACCGCATCAAACCCAATGTTGTGCCGCGTCTTGTCATACTTCGGTTCAGGATTTCCCAAACCTACAATCAACTGGGGAATTACCAACTGTCCTGCCGAGCTTTCTTCTGCCATACCTTCCAATCAAGCCAACCCTAACTGTTTTAACGCAAAGTAACTCCGCGTTAAAAACAAACCCTAAACCGAAGCCTGCAAATATTTAGAAACCTCCGCCGCCCTTTTTTGGGCGCGAGTCACGCAGTCTCCCAAAGAAACGCCATCAATGAAATTACTACATAAATAAAGCCCCGGCATCTGCTCAAGACCTCGATTAATTGCTTCTAAGCGTTCTTGATGCCCCAAAGTGTACTGAGGAATTGCTCGCTTCCACAGATGCACCGCCAAAACTTTCGGTTGTACATCCTGCGCTAAAAGAATTTGCCGCAAGTCATTATGCACTTCTTGGACAATCTGCTCCTGATCTAGTTCGGCAATTTTCGGGTCAGTTGCGCCGCCAATAAAGTTCGTCAAAATCTGCCATCCTGGGGGCGTACGACCTTCAAACAGCGTTGAAGACCAGATCGTCCCTAGGGTGCGAATCCCTTGATGGCGGGGAATTAAGTTGCCAAAGCCTTGTAAGGGTCGTCCTACCGCTGAATCTGGATAAGCCAGCACCACACAAGCCACAGGCGGGTAAGGAATCGCTTGTAACGCTTGGCTAACGGTGGGGAGAAGCGGTTGTAACAACTTTGCCGTTACATCACCGGGGGTTGTGAGGACAACGCTGCGGGCTTCGATTTGGCGATCGCCTTCTGGGGTGGAAAATTCTGCGATATAGGTTTGCTGCTCTGTGGGGCGCAACTGGGTCAACGTCCAGTTAAGTTTAACCGCACCATCCAAACGAGAGGCGATCGCCTCTGGAAGCGCCCCTAACCCTTCCCTAAATGACCCTAATTCTCCAGGCTTCGTTTGGGGAATGTTCGCATCCTGCGCCTCTACTGTTTTCGGCTTCTGTCGCCGCTGAAGAATCGCTCCTGCCACCAGCCCACCTCCCACATCGGCAAGCTGAGTGATGCGCCGAAAGGCAGCATCTGCACTCAACTGATGCACATCCCCCGCATACACCCCAGAAACAAAGGGAGCAACCAGGCGTTCTGCCACCTCTGTACCCAGATGACGACGGAAAAACTGCGCTACCGTTTCTTTGCCTCCCTGCTGGGCTAACTCGCTACCGCTTGGGGGACTGACAAAGCCCAGCGCCCCGGTTAAGGCTCGCAATTTTCCCCGCCAGCTCAAAAGCTGAGATGTCACGGCGGCGGGAGGATTCATCGGTACGGGCAGAAGTTGACCTTTCCAGTAAACATAGCGGGGTAACCGCCGATCTGCCAGTACCAACTCGTCTTTTAGTCCCACCTCTACAGCCAAGCGAAGTAATGCTGGACTCGGAGAAAAACTTGTCGGCCCTTCTTCCCAAAGAAATCCAGCCACTCGATTGGTGGTAATGTTCCCTCCGACTCGTCCTTGGCGTTCTGTCACCAAAACTTGCCGCGCATCTTTCTGTAGGGCGTGAGCCAAGCTGAGGCCGCTAATTCCCGCCCCAACAATCAAGGTGTCTATCACGGTCGATCAACTCGCTAAAAACTAACTCATCAGCAGACACTGCCTAGGAAAACTCTGCCGCCGTTACCGTTGACGCTCGTTTTCGGACTTGAAGCCTCTTTGTAGCTTCCAGTTCTTAGCCCTTGGCTGCTAAATCTAGGCAGGATGCTGAAACAACGATTCTAGATATACGCGAGCACAAGCGCGGTAACTTTGGGTGGCTTCCGGTGTCTTGCCACTTCCATTTTGGAGCAAAAACAGCGACAACGCGGCGGCAAATACCCGGTCTTGATCCCAATTGGGATGAGTTTCCAGGTAGCGCTTTAAGGATTCGTGCAAGTCTTCGGGAATTTCGGCAAGGATACTGACGGTTGCATTCATAGTGAGCTACTCAAATCTGAGGGATAGTGAAGACAATCTGACTTCCAGCGTCTTTGCTAAAAGCACAAAAACATCGAACTTGGGAAAAGCCCCGGCGTTTACCGCTATGGGGTCAGCCTAAGTCAGAAGGTTTTAGTTGTTGGTCGCACCATTGTCTGCTGAGATGGGGTGGGGTTGTCAATGCTGCGAAATGTTACAACCACGGCTAAACCCTAAAAAGCCACACGAGAGAATCAGGGTTACAGCCCGATCCCCGTTACACAACTTTACAAGTAGAGGTACCTTACGGCAGCGGGACAGGTGATGAATAGTATCCCCAGTAAAACCTGAAGACCCGATCCCAGCGTGTAGTCCTGTGGAAAACTTACAGTAACTTGTGGAAAAGCTTTGGTCTTTTTGTGGAAACCCTGGGGAATCTGTGGGGGAAATCAGCGGCAAAAAATAAGAATTGCAAACCTCTAAAAAAGTTTAGCGATCGCCAGTTGTCTCTCAACCAGCGATCGCTCATCTCAAACTTCGACTGAAGGGCTTGGACTCCCAGTCCGCCACAAACAGCGGTCGTGCCGCCATCCTCAGAGTGCCAGCACACTATTACTTCTGGGCAATTAATTCCTGAACTTCTGGCGAGTGAGAAGCCGCTTCTTCAAGTTCGGGATCAAATTCCTGGAGGTGTTTCTCAAGAATTTCCAAATTCCGAATGTTTGACTTGTAGTAAGCGTCAAATAAGTCACCCGCTAAGGGGATTGTGCCCACAACCGCTTCTAAGCCAACATTAAAGAGCATTTTTTTCAAGTTTTGGCGCGATATACCCAGCTGCGTTGCTTGATAAATAATGTATGCTGAAAATCCGGCGCTGACTAAATCTCCAGCACCAGGAAATAAGCCAAGGATAGGGTCTAATCCAATGCGAAAGTTGATTCCTGGGATACGAATGGCAGTATCCATCAGGCGGCTCAAGCGACGGATGTGCTTAAGAGTAGCGAGACGTTCATCAGTGTTCATAATTAGTAAGGTTGCCACATTTTATTAAGTCTTGTCTTATATCTGAAGAAAGAAATAAGCCTGTAAATAGGGGCAGTTTGTAGCGCTCCCCTGAGGCATTCGTCTTTGTAATAAGTTTCTTGAATAAAAGTAGCGATCGCCTTTTTTGAGATTTTAGCAAACTGATTTAAATAGTCAGCCAATTACTCAACTACAGATTAATTGAGATTTAAACGCAGGTTTACCCCGGACATATACCGGAAGTACACCCTGAATTTGTATACTTTGAAACTGCCAATTTTCTAAAATCGTGGCTTTTTTACTCCACCCCGTTTTATTTTCAAAAGGGAGAATAATCATCGAACTAGATTCAGTAGGACGGCTGTTTAGGCAGCATTGATCTCCCTACTAATTCGAGTTTTTCCAGGGATTTAAGCAATTTTAACCGACTTCTGTACTTATCAAACTGTAATTAATTAATTACTTCTGCCAAGTTGCACTGGTTTTCCAAATACCATCTGAGTGCTTCAAATCTTGCAACATTTCTCTTCGAGACATTCATGAAGAAATAATTTGGCATACTCTTCCAATGTTCAAACCTAGGAAAGATGCAGACAATCTCTTCTACCCAGGATGCTATTCACTAGGTGTGAATTTTACAGCACTAAAACATCCATCCTTAAAGTAATCTCAGTATTACGCTGAATGAATAGAACTTGGACGAGGGACACATCATGTTGCAGAGTGCAGGAATGGCACTAAACCTAATGAGCGGGATGGGCTGGATAGCGCAAGTTCCAGTCGTTCCAAGATTGGAAACGCCAGAAGAGGCTGCTTTGGTACTAGATGGGCCACAATTTTTTATCGCTGTGATTGCTGGGGTATTTCTTGCCTTTGCGTTTCAGCTATTGTTGACCAACCTAGGCGTAGCCGTCGGAGTCTCTGCTTTAGGGGGAGACGGAGATTCAGACAACACACACAATACACACGACACACACGACAATACGAGCATCGGTAGTACGATTCGTAAAATTGGCTTCTTTTTAGGGCTGGCAACCTTAATCTCGGTTACAGTTTCTCTGTTTTTTGCCTGCCTGTTGGCAGTCAAACTGAGCTTACTGATTAGTCCCGGTTTAGGAGCGATTGTTGGTCTTGTTATCTGGGCCGTTTATTTCTCACTGCTAGTTTGGATCAGTTCAACTACAGTGGGTTCGTTGGTTGGTTCAGTCGTAAACACCGCCACTTCCGGTCTTCAAGCCATTGTGGGGACAGCCACCGCCGCGATTGGAGGCGGTGCTGCCAGTAGACAAGTTGTGGCGACAGCAGAGGCGGCGGCGTCAGCGGTACGTCGGGAACTTGGTTCAGCGATCGATCCCGTCAGTATCCGTGAAAACATTGAGGATTATTTTGGCTCCCTCCGTCCGCCCGAATTAGATTTACAAGGGATACGGCGAGAATTTGAGGACATCATTAATGACCCGGAATTGAAAACGGTCGCTAATCGTGCTGCCCTCGGCAATATTGACCGACAAACCTTTGTTGATTTGGTTAGCAGCCGCAGCGACTTGTCGCCACGAGACCTTAATCGGATCGCCGATCAACTCGAAGAGGTTTGGAAGAACACAGTTAACCAATTGCCAGACAAAGAGCCCAACGACGATATCCTGAGCTACCTCCGTTCGGCAGCATCCGGCAACCTGATCCCGGACGAATTCAACCGGAGAATTGACCAGCTCATTGATGCCATAGGTAGTAATAGAGGACAAGGACAAGGACAGCAGTCCCAAAACCAAAGTACTGGCCCCCTTAGTCAAGCCATGACGCTGGGCGTCAACAGTTTGATTGGGATGATCCTGGGTCGTACAGACCTGTCTGACTTTGATGTGGAGGCAATCGTCAATCGGCTCAGAGGGCTGAGAGATCAAGCCAGCGAGCAAGCGGGAAAGGTCACAAATCAGCTAGGAACTTCGACCCCAGATGTACCCTACAGTACGGTTCGTGCTGATATTGAAAACTACTTGCTCAATGCCTACCCCTGGCAAATGAAGCAGGAAAACCTAGGGCGAGAGTTTCGCGATGTGCTGTATGACCCCGCTGCCGACCCAGGTAGCGTCGCCTACGAGCTAGAGCAGATAAATCGCGGCGATTTTGCCGATTTGCTAGCTCAAAAAGGCATGTTTACCCAGACGCAAATTACCGAACTTTCTAATAGATTAGAAAACATCCGGTTAGAAGTTCTGTCGGTAGCGCAAGCCGCCCAGACGCGGGAGCGCTCAGTTGCCCTGATGGCAGCGGTGGAAAGTTATCTCCTCAACACACCGAAGGAAAACTTTACGCCCGAAAAAATTGCTCTAGAGTTCAAACCATTGCTGGAAGACTCAGAGGCAGATTACGAAGACCTGAGTACCCGCTTGGCGCAGTTCGACCGTTCGACTTTTGAACGGCTGTTAAATCAGCGGGGTGATTTGACACAAGCGGAAAAAGAAGCGCTAATTTCGACGCTGGAACATCAGCGCGATCGCGCTTTGAGCGAGTCAAGAGAACAGCAAGAAGCCGTAAGAGCGAAAGTAGAAGCTCAGTGGTTGAAGGTACAGTCTTACCTACGTGATACGGGTAGACAAGAACTGAACCCAGAGGACATCAATCGCGAGTTACAAGTGCTGTTAAGAGACCCGCAAGCCGGATTAGCGTTAATGCGAAATCGCGCAGCGCACTTTGACCGCAATACTTTGGCATCGCTCTTGACCGAGCGCAGCGATCTCAATGAGGATCAAGTCCATCAAACTATTGACCAGGTGGAAAGAGTCTGGAGCCGGATTCGTCACACCCCTGGAAATCTGACAGGCAAAGCCAAAGATCAGTACGACCAAGTGACAACCTCACTCACCGACTACCTGCGAAATACGGGTAAAGAGGAACTCAACCCAGATGGCATCAGGCGCGACCTCACCACTTTGCTCAACAACCCGCAAGTCGGTGCAGTTGCACTGAGACAGCGTTTGGGGCGAATGGATCGTGACACCTTGGTGAAATTGCTCACTCAACGGGGGGATTTGACGGAAGAACAAGTCAATCAAACGATTGCGGCATTAGAGGATACGCTGCGTACTGTGATCAGGGCACCACGGCGCTTGGCGACTCGTACCCAAACCCAGGTGAGAGATTTTCAATCAACGATTGAAGATTACCTGCGAAACACGGGTAAGGACGAACTCAACCCAGATGGCATCAAGCGCGACTTGCAACTGTTGCTGAATGACCCCAGAGCTGGGGCGTATAGCTTGGGCGATCGCCTTTCTCACTTCGATCGCGAGACTTTGATTGCCCTCTTGTCTCAGCGACAGGATGTCTCAGAGTCAGAAGTGAAATGGATTGTTGATAACATCCTGTCTGTCCGCGAACAAATCAATCACCAAATTCAAAGCGTCCAGAACCGCGTGCAGTCGGTAGTTGACGGTATTATTGCTCGCATCCGCAACTACCTCAACTCCCTGGAGCGTCCTGAACTCAACTACGACGGCATCATGCGCGATATGCGGACGCTGTTTGATGATCCACAAGCTGGGTTTGATGCTCTGCGCGATCGCCTCGGTCAGTTTGACCGCGAAACGTTAGTGGCTGTTTTGAGTTCTCGCGAAGACATCTCAGAATCTGATGTCAACCGCATCTTTGACTCCGTTGACCGCGCTCGGAACAACGTTCTACAACGGGCAGAACGCATCCAAGCCGAAGCCCAACGCCGTGTAGAGGAAGTCAAGCACCAGGCACAACGGCAAGCTGAAGAAACCCGCAAGGCAGCGGCTACCGCTGCTTGGTGGCTCTTTGGCACCGCATTGGCTTCTGCTATTGCTTCTGCTATTGCTGGGGTACTGGCGGTAGCTGCTCTGTAATAGCTCTAATTTAAATCCTTGACAAAGGTATAGGAGGTGCGAGCGATCGCGCCTCTTTTTTTGGCGTCATACTAATCAGATTTTAGGAGCCTGTAGGAGTGCAGCATACTACTTCCCTAATTGCAACCCCAAAATCATTAAATCTTTCTCTATCCCATCTAGTTCGGCAATTTTAGGCAGATAGCCCCAGCATTGAAAATTATGCTTTTCTAATAACTGCAAGCTGGGTTTGTTATGGGCAAAAACAAAAGCAACTAGAGTATTAAGTTTCAGTCTTGGGCTTTGGTGAATTGCCTGTTGGAGCAATTGTTGCCCTACTCCGCAACGCTGGTAATGGGGAGAAACATAAATGCTAATTTCCGCTGTGGAGTGATAAGCGGGGCGTCCGTAAAAGGAGCGGAAACTCAACCAACCGACTATGTCTCCCTCTAACTCTGCTACCCAAAGCGGGCGGCTGTGGGGGTGATGCTCCTTATACCAGCTAAGGCGACTTTCCACTGATATCGTCTCAGTGTCGGCTGTTGCCATGCGACCTGGGATCGCCTCGTTGTAGATCTCTACGATCCTAGGGAGGTCAGTTTCAACCGCATCACGTAGATTCATAGGGGTGGCGTTAGTTTAAGATCAATTACCGACAGGCGTTCCTGAGCGCAGCTACATAAATGTCTGCTTGTGCAGATTAAATTGTGTCATTTTGGCGATCGCTATTTTTTTGCTAGTTCTAGTTCTCGTCATCTTGCAGCTCAGTTTGCAGCCGCAACGACACCGCATTGGCATGACCGCGATCGCTGGCGCAATCCTGGCGCTGTTTGCTGGCGTTGTAACGTGGCAAGACCTCCTCGCGGTTGGGGGACTAATTAGCAATGCCCTGCTGACGGTAACTGCCCTCACCCTTATTTCCCTAATTTTGGATAAAGCCGGGTTATTTCGCACTTCAGCGTTGCATATTGCCCGTTGGGGATTTGGACGGGGTCGGTTGCTGTTTCTCTTAATTGTGCTTTTAGGAGCAGCGATCGCGGCACTACTGACTAACTATGCTACGGCTTTGATCTGGACACCCATCGTCATCGAACTGCTGCTACTACTCAAGCTGCGCCCGATTACAGCCTTGGCATTTACCTTCATCACCAATTTCATTGCCGACGCTGCCAGTTTGGCATTTCCTGTAAGTAACCTCGTCAACCTGATCTCTGTTGACTATTTCAACATTTCCTTTTTGCGTTACAGCTTAGTGATGGTGCCAGTAAACGCGATCGCCATTATTGCCAGCTTAGGCGTTCTTTGGTTTTACTTCGACCGTTATCTCCCAAAAACCTACCGCCTTACCCCGCTACCACACCCCGATTTGGCAGTGCGAGATTCCCTGATCTGTCGTTGGGGCTTCACTATTCTAGGCTTGTTGCTCCTCAGCTACTTTTTACTAGAACCGCTCTCGCTGCGTCTTTCTACACCCTTCTTGCCTACCCCGAATCTCACCCTCTCCCTCCCTGTTGGCGTCATCGCTAGTATGGGAGCGCTGGTTCTACTGGCATTAGCCGGACGCTGGTTCCAACCGCAAGCAACGGTAGTTATCTCCCTTCCTCAGGTTTGGCGAGAGATCCCCTGGCAAGAGATTTTATTTAGTCTGGGAATTTATATCCTCGTTATTGGCGTACAGAAGGCACTCTTGTCTCTACCTCTGAGCCAGCTTTTAGAGGGATTGTCTCACTGGGGACTAACCTTTGCCATCACAGGAACTGGTTTCTTAGCCGCATTATTTTCTGCGACTATCAACAACCTACCCGCCATCCTCATCAATGCCCTAGCGATTCAAAACACCACTGGTATTGATCCGGCGATGCGAGAAGCAATGGTCTACGCCAATGTCATTGGCTGCAACATTGGAGCAAAAATCACTCCCCTCGGCAGCCTCTCAACCCTACTCTGGCTCAACGTCCTGATTCGTAAGGGATTATTCATGACTTGGGGTGAGTACCTTCGCCTCAGCATTTTCCTGACATTGCCAGTTTTGTTTATTACACTGCTGGGTTTAGCAATTTGGCTCCCTTGGCTAATTGCTTAATATTTCTGAGACAAATCACATTTCAGCAACCGAGTTCCATGTTTTCTATCGGCTCAGACAAGGCTTGTTGTCTTGCTTCTGGAGATGAGGCAGCAGCGGCTTCGACACGCTCTAGTACAGCTCTCGCCTCTTTGTCACCATTGTCAGCTTTCTGTTTGAGATAACGCTTCAGTTCATCAGCTAAAGTTGGGGAAATATACATAATATTGTCAGCTTTCTATTTGAGATAACGCTTTAGTTCGTCAGCTAAAGTTGGGGAAATGTATAGACAACGGCTGAGGTGAGCCACCATAAATAACCGTCGATGCTCACAGATTACCTGAAGTTTGAGGAATGCTGGAGTTTGTAATCGGTTAATCATCGCCGTACCTGAGTTAGCCCTCTCCCCCAACCCCTCTCTCAATGGGAGAAGGAGTTAGGGGTTGAGGGCAATCCTCTGACTTAGACTACAGTGAGCGATCTTAAGCCCGTTGCAGACCTAATTGATGACATGCCCTAGGGCTGGCAAATCCACTTCCACAAGGGATGGCTAGAGCCAGAGGCACGAATTCGTAGCACCTGTTTCTCTAGACGACGCTGCTCCTCGCGGGGCAGTCCCATTAATATGTTGCGGCTTTGCCACACTAGAACCGCCGCCGTCATGCCTACACATAGGGAGAAACCCAGAACTGGCAGATTGTTGAAGAAAATGCCATAGCGCAGGGCTGCCCAGGTGAAATGCGATCGCAACAACGAAAGCTCATAACGCCACCCCCACACACTCAAGGGAGCAACACTAATCCAGAGGATACCGACAATTAGCCACCGACTATAGACAGTCAGCTGGTGTAAGCGCTCGACTTGCGCCTTAAAGACGGGGTCTAACGCTATTTCTGGGGCATTTTTGGGCATTTCTGGGCGTTGTGGGTCTAGCCGATCCATGAGCAATTGAAAGTAACGTGGCAAACTGATCTCGGTTATACTTCATCAGACACTTTGGCGTCTGTTAAAGGGGCAGAATAAGCTCGACCATTACGCTCTCTCCACCAAGCGAGCATACTACTGGCAACAAAAATACTGGAGTAAGCCCCAGCAATGAAGCCAACAATTAACGCCAAGGCAAAATATTTCAGCGTCGCCCCACCAAATAAGAAGATTGCTACCAAACTGAGCATGGTAGTCAAAGTGGTATTGATTGACCGTGCCAGAGTTTGATTCACCGCATCATCGACCACTTGGTCAATGTGCTGTTCGGGATTAAGACTGAGTACCTCTCGTACCCGGTCGTAAATCACCACCGTATCGTTCACCGAAAACCCGATAATTGTCAGGAGGGCGACGACAAAGAGGCTATCGATTTCTACCCCCAGCACTAACCCCAAGAAGGAAAATAGTCCCAAGGTGACTAAAACATCGTGTAACAAGGCGACGAAGGCAAAGAGCGCATAGTCAAACTGGAAACGGAACGACAGATAAACGAGGATGCCGCCAAAGGACACCAAAAGCGCCAGTAACCCGGCAGAAAATAGCTGCCGCCCCAAAGTTGGGCCTACGGTGTCAATCTGCGTCGCTTTGGGGTTAAATGCACCGATTCTCTCTTCTAGGATGCCTTGTAACTCGGTGCGTTGCTCGACATCTAGGGTTTTGGTGCGAATTGTTAGGGCTTGGCGTTCATCTCCCAAAATTTGGATACTGCTGTTCCCCAATCCTTGAGTTGCCATGATATCCCGCACCTCTGCCAGGTCAATCGGTTGATCACAGTTTCCGGGTTGAGAGCAATCGAGTTCAACTTGCAGTCTGGTACCACCAACAAAATCCAAACCCAAACGCAGGGGTGTGCCGATGGTTGCCGTTGAGATGACCATGCTGATAATGCCAGCCAGAATCACAGCGGCAGAGATCGTCCACCAAAGCGATCGCTGTTTGATGATATTGAGTTTCATCTTGACTTCTCCACTATGATTTAGCTGTCGCTGGTAGATTGGGACAGAAGAGTTCTGGTTTCTGGCGCACTTTCGGGAAGCCCAAAACAGTTAGAAGCATAAATGTGCGGCTACAGGTGAGGGCAGTAAACATACTCACTACTACCCCAATCGCCAGTGTCAGAGCAAACCCCTTCACCAAGCCTGACCCTAACCAAAATAGTGCGGCACAAGCAATCAACGTTGTCACATTGCCATCCAAAATGCTAGAAAATGCTCGGTAAAAACCAGATTCAACGGAGCGATACAAAGTTCGTCCTGCTCTTAATTCTTCCCGCGTCCGCTCAAAAATCAGCACATTCGCATCTACTGCCATGCCGATACTGAGGATAAACCCGGCAATGCCTGGTAAGGTCAACGTGACACCCAAAAGCGCAAACGCCGCAAAGGTTAGCAAAGCGTAAATGAGTAACGATATATCAGCAATTACTCCTGGAAGCCGATAGTAGACTGCCATAAAGACCAACACCAAGATCAAACCACCAATCCCGGCATAGAGACTGCTGCGAATACTATCTCGTCCCAAGGTCGCACCAACCGTGCGGTTTTCCACGATTTCTACAGGCACAGGCAGCGCGCCGCCTCGGATTTGAACCGCCAAATCGTTTGCAGTTTCTGCTGTAAAGTTACCTGTAATGACTGCACTACCGCCCGTGATCCCATTGGCAGCAAATTCCGGCCCAACGGTGGGAGAGCTAATCAGGGTGTTGTCGAGGAAAACACCAATCGTGCGTCCTGTCCCTGCCAAGTCTTTTGTTAGTTGGGCAAATTTCTCACCGCCGTCACCATCAAAGCGAATCGCCACATCCCAGCGATTCCCAACTTGCGGTGGTTGAGCGCTAGCCTCTCTGAGGTTTTTGCCTGTTAAGCCAGCGCGCTCAAATAGTTCTAGAATCGCCTCGTTGCTGCGCTCAATGGCGGCTTGATTTTCCGCGATCGCTGATTCATTCCCACTCTGCCTCAGTTGCGCCTGCTTTTGCAGCAGTTCTTGCCGCACCTGCTGTTCAGCCAGAAACTGCCCTTCTGTACCCGGTGATTGCTTGCGAAACTCCAGTTGTGCCGTTCCACCCAAGACGCGTTCTGCCTGTCGTGGGTCATTTACTCCCGGCAACTGCACCAAAATTTGGTTAGAACCCACTGTTTGCACAACGGGTTCTGAGACTCCCAAACCATTGATCCGATTTTCTACAACCCGCAGCACCGCTTCTAATTCATTTTCGGTAATTTTTGGGATATCTTCTGTGGGTTGTACCTGGATGGTTAGCTGTGCCCCGCCCTGTAAGTCCAGTCCCAACTGAAGTGGAATTTTTACTAACACCACGATCGCCGCGATCGTGAGGACAAGAATTAAGGCTATTAACGAACGCTGTCTCTGCATAACTACAACTTGCCGCAACAAATGCTATGATAATCTGTTTTGACAAGCCTGGTAGGGATGGGGAGAAAGGATGAAGGGTGAAGGATGAAGTATGAAGGGTGAAGGATGAAGTGTGAAGGATGAAGTATGAAATATGAGGGGTAAGGAGTCAGAGCTAAGAGCGATCGCTTCTCCGGATGCTCCGGGTGCCCCCTGCGCCGCCGCTCCCTTGCCCCTCATCTCCTCCACTTCCCCAATCGCCTAAATCCGCAGTGCCACCATTTTTTGTACGGCTTCAACAATCTGGTGAGGTTGCACGATAGTTAGGTTTTCCAGCGCCCCGTTGTAAGGAGTGGGAATGTCCTGAGACGATAGCCGCATTACAGGTGCATCCAACTCATCAAACAACTGGTCATTAATCGAGGCGATTAATTCCGCTGCAATACCCCCCGTTTTCATACATTCCTCAACGATGATCACGCGATGGGTTTTGCGGATCGATTTGCCAATGGTTTCAAAGTCGAGGGGCTTGAGGGAAATCAAGTCAATGACTTCTGGATCTAGCCCCTCTTTCTCCAGTTGCTTCACCGCTTGCAGAGCGTGGTGACGCATCCGGGAATAAGTCAAGATTGTGACATCCTTCCCCTTCCGTACTACTTCTGCCTTGTCTAGGGGCACCAGATACTCCTGATTTGGCAAGTCTTCTTTTAGGTTGTACAGGAGGACATGTTCAAAGAACAAAACCGGGTTTTCGTCACGAATGGCTGACTTCAACAATCCTTTGGCGTTGTACGGGGTCGAACAGGCAACAATTTTTAGCCCTGGCACCGCCTGAAAATAGGCTTCAAGCCGCTGGGAGTGTTCTGCTCCCAACTGACGCCCAACTCCACCGGGGCCACGAATTACCATGGGGATTTTGAAGTTGCCGCCGGACGTGTAACGCAACATTCCAGCATTGTTAGCAATTTGGTTGAAAGCCAGGAGCAAAAAGCCCATGTTCATGCCTTCAATAATGGGTCGTAACCCTGTCATCGCGGCACCAACTGCCATACCCGTAAAGCTATTTTCAGCGATCGGCGTGTCAAGAACCCGCAGTTCACCATATTTTTTGTAGAGGTCTTTAGTGACTTTGTAAGAGCCGCCATAGTGACCAACGTCTTCTCCGAGTACAAACACGGAGTCGTCGCGAGCCATTTCTTCATCAATGGCTTCGCGTAGGGCGTTGAAGAAAAGTGTTTCTGCCATCAATACCTCATTCCTCTGCGGCAAATGTGATCGTATCATTGCCTATGCCGATCAATAGATATTACCGCTACAGGTAGCTACTTTGTTAGGGAGATCGGGAGATTAGCCATTAACAATGTGAATCCTGAACCATTGACAACTGAAGGCAGGCTGCGTCAGCAAGATAGAATAAATTCAGCAGACAAGATAAGGCTTGCAGTGTTGACGGTGGGGTTTTATTTATAACCGACGCTCTCTTGCAATGATGTTTGCTGCAAACTTTTCAACTACATGGACAAACGGTAGGTAAAGTAGTTAATCGAGTTGGTACCGATACGACAAGAGGAGACAAAAGCACGCATGGGCAAGGTAGTCGGCATTGACTTGGGGACAACAAACTCTGTGGTAGCTGTCATGGAGGGTGGCAAGCCGATTGTGATTGCCAATGCAGAAGGCACGCGCACCACACCCTCAGTCGTTGGCTTTAGTAAGGAAGGAGAACGCCTAGTCGGACAAATGGCACGGCGTCAAACTGTACTGAATCCGCAAAATACGTTTTATGGAGTCAAGCGGTTCATTGGACGCAAGTATGCGGAACTCTCGCCAGAGTCAAAGCGCGTCGCCTACACAGTTCGCCGCGATGAAAGTGGCAATGTAAAAATCCGCTGTCCCCGCTTGAAAAAGGAATTTGCTCCCGAAGAAGTTTCGGCAATGGTGCTGCAAAAGTTGGCAGCCGAAGCTAGCCGTTATTTAGGGCAGGATGTGACGGGCGCGGTGATTACAGTCCCTGCCTATTTTAATGATTCGCAGCGGCAAGCGACGAAAGACGCCGGACGGATTGCGGGTTTGGAGGTGTTGCGGATTCTCAATGAACCGACGGCGGCGGCGTTAGCCTACGGATTGGATCGGCGGGATAGTCAAACGCTTTTGGTCTTTGACTTGGGTGGTGGCACCTTTGATGTCTCCCTCTTGGAAGTGGGGGATGGTGTGTTTGAAGTGAAGGCGACTAGTGGAGATACCCAACTTGGGGGCAATGATTTTGACCGAAAAATTGTTGATTGGTTAGCCGAGCAGTTTTTGGAAACGGAAGGGATAGACCTCAGACGCGATCGCCAAGCCCTCCAGCGCCTCACGGAAGCCGCAGAGAAAGCCAAGATTGAGCTATCGGGTGTTGGTGTCACCGACATCAATTTGCCCTTTATTACGGCGACAGAAGACGGCCCAAAACACTTAGAAGCCCGCCTCACTCGCTCCCAATTTGAAGGCTTATGTGGCGACTTGGTGAGCCGTCTGCGGAGACCTGTAAAACGGGCACTTTCTGATTCGGGTTTAAGCCCTGTGCAAATTGATGAAGTGGTGCTAGTGGGTGGCTCGACCCGTATTCCCCTGGTGCAACAACTGGTGCGGAGCTTGATCGACAAGGAACCGAATCAAAATGTCAATCCCGATGAAGTGGTGGCAGTGGGAGCTGCGATTCAAGCTGGCATTCTCTCCAACGAAGTGAAAGATATCCTGCTTTTGGATGTGACGCCCTTGTCCTTGGGGCTAGAAACCATTGGCGGCGTGATGAAAAAGCTTATCCCCCGCAATACTACAATTCCGGTGCGGCGATCGGATACATTCTCAACCGCTGAAAATAATCAGACCTTGGTGGAAATTCACGTTCTCCAAGGCGAGCGAGAAATGGCGGCGGACAACAAGTCTCTGGGTCGGTTCAAGCTGACGGGAATTCCTCCCGCCCCTAGAGGGGTGCCACAGGTGCAGGTAGCGTTTGATATTGATGCTAATGGTATTTTGCAGGTGACTGCCGTAGACCGCACAACGGGTAGAGAGCAGAGTGTCACCATTCAAGAGGCATCGACCTTGAATGAATCGGAAGTGAATCGCATGATTCAGGAGGCGGAACAATATGCCCAGGTTGACCGAGAGCGCCGGGAACGGGTCGAAAAACGCAATCGTGCGGAAACCTTGGCAACCCAAGCCGAACGGCAACTTAAAGAAGTGGCGCTCGACTATGGTACGTCTTTTGCGATGGGTTATCGCCGTCGGATCGAGGCGCTTATCCAAGAACTGCGCGATAGTGTCGCTCGTAATGATGACCGGGCGATTGACCGGGCGCAATCTGACCTACAAGATGCCCTAGCAGAACTCAACCGTGAGGTGCGACTGCAATATAGTGACGAAGAGGATGATGATTTCTTTGGGTCGATCCGTCGCACTATTCTGGGAGATGATGACGATGACTTCTCGCGTCCGTCCTACCGCAATAATGACCCCTATCGCAGTGATGACCGTCGTCCAATGAGAGGTTATGATACCGATCGAGATTATGGTGGGCGGCGATCGCGTCCGGCTCCCTTACAAAATGACTGGGATGATGAGGATGACGACTGGTTCTAAACGTTGTTAGCGGTAGTTTTTAGTTTTTACCAGACAATATCTTCGTTCCAACTACTAACTAACAACTAATAACTACCAACTATCGATTTTATCAACTGCTATGCAAAACTTTCGGGACTATTACGCGATTTTAGGTGTACCTACCGATGCCACGGCGGAGGAGATTAAGAAGGTCTATCGGCGGCTGGCGCGGCAATATCACCCGGATCTCAATCCCAATGACAAGATAGCAGAGGAAAGGTTTAAGGATATCGGAGAAGCTTACGAAGTCCTCTTTGATCCAAATCGGCGATCGCAGTACGATCAGTTGAGCCGCTTCTGGAAAAAGAAACGATTTACTCGCAAAGCCGATAAAGCACGCAGTTTTAGAACTAGCGATCGCAACGGCAACGGTCGCAGTTCTACCCAAGAACTTGACTATGGTGAGGTCAAAGACTTCAACACCTTTGTTGAACAACTCCTGGGAAATCGTCCCCCATCTCGTGGCACCACCACCACAGAACGTCCCGGCGCTCGCGTAGATTCCTCAGATGCCTTTCGCCCGGGGAAAACCAGAACCGCTTATACTGTCAGTTCTGAGCCACGGCGAGATGTAGAAGCCAGACTGACGCTCCCCTTAGAAAAAGCCTATACAGGAGGGCGAGAACGCATTCGCCTAGAAGATGGTCGCTCCCTAGAAGTCGATATGCCTCCGGGGATGGTGACAGACCAACGAGTGCGCCTCAAAGGTCAAGGCACAGGTGGCGGCAACTTATACTTGAAAATTACTGTCGCCCCTCACCCGTTTTTTAAAGTAGAAGGCTCAGATATTGCCTGTCAGTTGCCCCTGACTCCCAGCGAGGCAGCACTGGGGGTACCTGTAGAAGTGCCAACCCTTGACGGTCGCGTGAAAATGTCTATTCCCAGTGGTGTCAAGTCAGGTCAGCGACTACGCCTTGCTGGGAAGGGCTATCCCAATAACACAGGGAATCGGGGCGACCAATTGGTTGAAATTCAGATTGTTATTCCCAAGGAACTCAATCCGCAAGCCAGAGAGCTTTATGAGAAGTTGCTAAGAGTAGAAAACTTCAATCCTCGTGCAGATTTGCCTGTTTAGTTAAGAATTTGGCAGGCGATTTTTTCATCGAGTTGCACTTCGCACTGCTGGAAAATATAGTTAACAGCGGCAAAAAATTTATCGAGTTCCTGAATGCTGTAAAGGGTAATATTTCGGGTAAAAGTATCAGCTTTCAGCTTACCGAATTGCCAGATTGCTCCGTTAGAAACAATCCCGAAAACAATCATTTGCGGGTTTTCATTCAGTCGTTGCGCGGCAATCATTTCCGCTAGGCACGATTAAGCGTTCAATACTTTGTAGGTTGAGTTGTGGTTAGGGTTAGCCTACTATCAATTATCACTGTAATTGCTTGGAGCTAGACGGAGCGATCGCTCTTTCCCTAGAAAGCGGCTCAATCCACACACTTAAGACGTTTAATACTCCCATCTTCTCTCAATACAGAAATTTTTACCTGAACTATCTGCCCAATGGATAGAGTTTCGTACTTCTTAGGTTCTTTTTGGGTTAACTTCTGGCTAGTTGTAATTATTTCGTAAGTGACCTGTTTCCCTTGTTCTTTTTTGTTAGTCACTTTCGCTTCTATAATTTGTCCTTCTTTTAATTGCTGTTTACTCACAAGCTCGGAAATTTCCGCTTGCCGTGCTGACTCCTGACTTTGGGTAGCTTGTTTACGGGTAATCCCTTCTTTTCTGTTTGGGGATGACGAAGCCGAAAGGCTGTGCCTGCGATTATCAGGTATACCCATCACTTGCAGTGGTGTTGGCAGTACGGGGCGATTTACATATTCTTTTTTTTCAATTGTCATGTACCGCGTTTGTTCTTCATCCAGTTTAGGATCGCAACGCAACATCGCTAACAGCATCTCGATCCGTGGCACTTCCTTCAAACTGTTAGCTCTACGCCCGTCTGGGTGATCGTCCTCGCTAATGCCTTTCTTTTGATCAAGTATGAAGTTTTCAAAAGCTTTCACACAATCGGCTTCTTCTGTGTTTACGTTGTTTCGTTCGGCAGTATGCCAGAGATTGCCGTCAAATAATTTTTTGTAGCGTTCAGTGCGATCACTCAAATGCAATTCATAGTCAATTTTCACCGCGCCCATCCCCAATGGCTTACCCATACCCAGAGAAAAACAGTATTCTTCACCCTGTTTACCAGTTTCGAGTGTTTGTGACTTCTCACTGCTAAGACTCAACACCCACAACAGCGCACCTAGCTCAACCTTACTCAGGTTTTCAAATTGGATAGTAAAAGTAAATTTAATCCCTGAATCAATCGGTTTAATCAGACTCGTTTGGGTATCTGATGCGTCATCGGTAACTTCAATTCGAGCAGGTTTATGCCAGTAAAGTTTATGCCCTCGAATAACTGTTTTTCCCGGTTCTGTATCGCTTGGTGGTTTACTAGCATAATGCTTGAGTTGACTTTTATCAGCCATCTTTTGAACTAGATAATGCTGGAATGTAGTAGGTTTCGGACTCGAAAGAAGAATTTTTTCAGGTGTTTTTTCCTGGCTTGCTTGTACTTTTTTCTCTTGATTTGACTTGAGTATCCCATCGCTAACAAAGACTCGACCTGCTCGACTTTGTTCTGTTTCATCAGGTTGCTGCTCACGTCTGACAAAACCAAAAATAGCTTCAGCCACATCAGTAATTGCTGGCTTGTCTTTAGAATCTTTCAGGAAATCAGGAATGAAATCTCTTGCTGTTGAAGCTTTTCCATTGCCTTGGGGCGAATAAGGAATCCGAAAATTAGGACTTTGACCAAATAGAGTTACTGGTTGTCCAGGCTCAGGTTGACAGTAGAATATACAACGACCATTTTTGAAAACACCCTTATTTTCATCGAATGGCGGTTCTTGTTTCTGGAAAGGAGTTAATGCACTACAATAGTCCAAAATAGCATCTTCATTTATGGGGATAGGTTGAGCATCCGGGTTTGGTTCTCGGACAATGCAGTGATTCTGACGTTTGAGATCGCGTGGATTAGTTCCTCCTTCGAGCATATTTCCGCTAGTTACAACAACTCCTTTATATTGATAGGTTGTACAATTACTGCTAACTTCCCCAGCAAAACGGCGAGCGTTTTTTGTGTAGATATCTTGAAAACTAATATTGATAAAATATTGAGGTCGATACTCAGGTAGATTACTCATTGGGATAAACGCAGAGATTGAGTGTAACCTATCTTCTTTTACCCATACAAATGACTCTTTATCAATAGGCATAGCGGGACGAATAAACCACTTATCTTGTTTATTGACTAAGTAACCTGCTTCAATATTTTTAGGCTTGATATATTTCTTATATTCGTCCTTCAAGGGATTGTCTGCTTCAGCAGCAACTGCTCGAAAGAAAAAATGTTGTTGATCTGAAACACGATCAATTTTTCCAAAACTAACAATTTCAACCAGCAATCGCAGCATTCCTCGTATGTTACTACCAGGAACTATCTGTTTCTGAGTAGCTGGGTTTATAAAAAAGTTAGCCCTTTTATGCTTTATCTCGTCTGATAAGTCTTTAAAAGCTTTTTCACTATGTTCTGCAAAATCATCTGGATTCCAACCACAACGAGTATAAAGTGGAGATTCAGAAGTTAAGGTGCATTCAATTTTACCAGTGTAGCGATTTGAATGATAGCGATCGCCACTCGGTAACGGTTGCTCTGCTTCAACAACTTTATTAGGAAGTTCAACAAAATTATAAGGTGCAACTGCACGACGTGGAATATCTTTTCCTTTATCATCTTTAATAAACTTTGGTACGGCATTAATATGTTTAGGGTTCATGGTTCAATCTCCTTATAATTTAATAAACTTACTTAATACCTATTTCCCTTCTCACTCTTGCTCAAAGCTAACCCCTTCGTATAAAAGTTCAATAGGAGACTCAAATTCAATACATTCTAAAGCGATCGCCTCCCCAGCTTCATACTCATAGTAATGCCACATTTTGCCTTCCCCTCGTTGATAAACCTCAACTGATATTTTTTCTGAATCAACTAAGACGTATTCTTGCAAGGTTGGAATCTGGCGATAATATTTAAGTTTTTTCGTGCGATCGTAACTTTCTGTACCAGGAGAAAGAACCTCAACAATGAGTTTAGGATGTTGAATAAAGTCGCGGGCTTTCAAGTCATCAGGATCGCAAGTGACAACTAAATCAGGATAGAAATAGCGACTATTTTTACTAGCTTGAACTTTCACATCTGACACATTAACTCGACAGCCCCTATTACGCAAATGAGGTCTTAGTGCAGTATAGAAGTTGAGAGCAATGTCATTATGAGGAAGAGTACCTCCAGTCATAGCCAAAATTTCGCCGTCAATATATTCATGGCGAAGTTCTTGCTTTGCTTCCCATACTAGGTATTCTTCAGCCGTCATTTTTTGATGGTATTGAGGATTAGCCATCATAATTTGTTCCTTAATGTAATCTACTCCTATTTTAATAAGTGCTTTTGGAATTCTAAGGTTCGTTACTAAAATCTACTTTTTCGGGTGAGAATATAAATTAACCAGACGACTCAGATAAATTCTTGCTACACCACTCTCATCACAATAATCAATATAATGATGAACCTTTAAACGTAAGGGACGGTAATCTTTAGTTGGAAAATTGATCTCAGTTAAAGGTACAGCATGTTTTAATCCTTGAGAACCATCTGAAACTAAAGTAAAACCATTTTTAGGTTCTAATTCTGGTTTTGTTCCCCAAAGAATTTGGTTTTCGGTAATATAGTCATTTTTTGACAAATGTCCATCTTCAATCGAACGTGCTTTCCAGTTTTGACCGACCTTCCAAAGCATAACTTCAGCATTTTCACCAAAGATTCGGCATTGTTGGAGAGTGCAAAGGCGCAATTCAGCAAACTGAGGAAATACATCTCTAGATGTCACTAACTCGTAATCATCGTCTCTAAGTTCACCCCAAATTACACCATCATCAGCATGAGCTAATAGATATCTCAATCTTTTGTCTTTAGCATTTTTCTGTATCCATTTTGACAAATCAGACTTAACACTATTAACTGATGTTTCAGTACATATTGGTTTAGTTATTGTCATGTTCATCAAATATCATTCCAGTTTGGATAATTTCAGCGATCGCTATATTCAGGCTGCTGTCTTCTTATCGGAGCCAGCATTAGAAATGGACGCAGAATAATCAACTAATGCTTTTACAAAATCTCCTAGTTTTTCAGGATGACTGATACGCAGACTGTTATCGCATTGCTGATGAATTACCCATTCTTGTGATTTTCCTGATTCGTAGCAAGTCATCTTTGCATAAGTTCCCTTCAACCTTCCTCGTCCAATACTACTTTCACCCCCAACGGGTAAATCACTCGTCCACAAGTCTTTGAGCAGTAGAAGTAGTAATCCAATTTCATACTCTTCTGGCTTGCGTAACTCTAATTCAATAGTCACACGAGTGTCATTACCACCAAATATAGGTTGTTCGTCAAATAATGCACCGTGATATGCACCTCCTGTAAAACGGTCGATCGCAATCCGATTTTGTACTAAGTCAGTTGCCTCTTTGATAACTGTCTCGTGGACAACTAAACGACTTGCTTTAGCATCTGGCTTTTTCTTAGCTTCATTAGCTTCTGGCTGTTTCGATGCTTTTTTGTCTGAAACAAAGCCAAATATATCATTTACTATTTCTTGAGTAATATGTTGATTAACTTCATGCAAAGTATTCACTATGCGCTCTGCTCGATGGCGCAATACCCCAGCTAAACTCGTACCGGATAAAACTGGTTCTGCATCTGTTTTACCTGATCTATGAGATTTCAAATGCACAACATCAGGAGCGCGTCCAGTAGAATCTTGACCGGAACGAATTAGGAGAGAACCAACTAATTGAAATGTGGCGTGAAGGATGAAGTGATCGCGCTTATCTTCTCCATTTATATCTAGCTGAATTCCTAATGCTTCTGTAATTGATGTATGTACGTTAAATATAGGTATAAAACCTGTACGCCAATGTTCAAAGTTTAACCATAAATTTCTGTCGCCTGCATCTTCTAGATTAAAATTCCAAACCTGCCACTCTTTTACATGACAGCGACCAAAACCGCGCCGCTTTTTCATGCCCATGCCAATTTCGCCAAGCTCTAAGCCTCGTAAAGCTAATGCTAGTGATTTTGCTAGCCTATCTTCATAATTTTGCTGTTCTCTGGGGTCTTGTTTCTGCTCTATCAGTAATTCAAAACAGAGAAGAAATTCAGTTCCGGCAGCTAATAGCTCTAAGTCGTATTTCTGACCTTTTTTGGCTGTACCCGTTGTTCCTTCAATTTCTACTCCATCTCTCAATTCCACCGTTGGTATCTTGCTGCTGATGGCATCATTCACAATTAATGGACTTTGTTCACCATCATCAACACGGCGGATTCCACCAAATAAGACACTAGCGCAATCGAACTCTTGTTCACTTGTACCATACCCATGCTCATACTCGCGCAAGTAATTTCGCAAAGCACCTGCAATGGATGAACCAGTCAAAAGAGCATGGTCACTAATACTATCTCTGAGTAATGCTAAATCAGTTGGACTATCTGCATCACCACTTCCTAGACAAGTAGGAGTATCTAAAATTAATGTGCCTCGTACAAGGATGCGTTTAGCAATAGGGCGTTGGTGGCGGTTTAGGCGCTCAAGACTCATTAGTTTCTCTCCTTAGTTGCCTTCTTCGCCACTGCCATAATTAGCCGTAGCGTATACTTTTCAGCTAACTTATCTTGTCGGGCGCGATCATCATCAAATTTTCGGTCTATATCAGCAATTTTGACTTCTATGCCCTTAATCCAATCTGTCGGGTTAAGCAACCACTCATCAAGCTGTTGCTTAAAAGATTTTTTAGGATTTTCATTACTAATCTTTGTCCGTTCAAACTGATTACGGGCATTGGATGGTAAGTTATTTAGCAGCGAGATAACTAAATTACAATCTCCGTTGGAAAGTGCTTGTCGTGCAACAGATTGTAATCGTGATAATTGGCTGGTACTAATGCCTTCATCCAAACTTAAATATCCAACCTGTTTTTGAAGATATTGTTCTAGCTTTTGTTCCAACAATCTTTGTGCCATCTGTTCAGCCAAAAGCCGCGAGCCTTCGCTTCTTAACGGAGGCAAGCTAGAGGTACTAGATGACTTGGCTAATTTTACTTTAATATGTTCATTTTTTAGCCAATTAATAGCAATTCGTCCAAAACCATCTTCTCTTCTCTCTCCAATTCCGCAAGCTTCAAGTAGCTGAATTCGTTCTGAAGTAATCTCAATATCTTCACTTTCAAAAACAATCACACTCCCTGCTGCTAAGGCTGGAACTTGAGGTAAAGGCAATCCCCATTTGCGGTTAAAGCCACCGATTAGAGTACTGCTAGTAAAAACACCTCTCGGCTTAGGTTGAGGCAAGGTTATATTTAACACATCCTCAATTTCTTGTTTAATTAAAGTTGGATCGGCTATAGGTTGACCTTGTTTGTTTCTTAACAACGTATCGCTGAGAAGGGTAACGCTTAAAATTTCATCATTTTCTCGGTCTTCTGCTGAAATTCCTATTTCATTCCAATTATCGCTAGATAGTTTTATTGCAATAATTTTAGTGTGTCCGTATCCAGCACTTTGAGAACCTCCTAACCAGATATTGGGTTCGCTTAATAAATTCTGAATCGTTTCTACATCGTCATCTTCACAAAGGATGACAGCTTGAAAGATTTGTCCTGCATCTAAAGCATCATAGCGGAATAGTTCACCTTGGCTATTTGTAGAACGTCCTTTTTTGCGAGCGCGAAAATTATGAATATTAATTCGTCGCTTCTCTTTGTATAACTTTACAATTCCTCCTTCCTTTGACCAGAAGTATTCACCAACAGCCTTTGGGGTTTCGGGATTTTCTCCTTTATCAATACTGAAATCATATACAGTTATAGGTAAATTATCACTAAGTTCTTCATCCTTATCCTTGAACCAAGACTTAGGTACAGGCAAACTACGTTTATTTTCCTGGCTCAAAAGATAAGCATTTAAGTAGCGAGTACTTTTGGCATCAAAGAAAAGTCGCTTCACTTCATCATTGGTTAAATCAAGTTCTGGCAAGTTATGCTGTCTCATATAACGCCCAATAATTGCGCCGCGAATCATGGTGCCAGGAATATAAGGATATGACACATCGCTGTTTGGATCGCCTTGAAATGAAGTAGCGAGAAGTGGTTGCTGAGTTTCTAATGTCAAAGTAATTGCTTTCATGCAACTTTTTCCTTAATCTCTTTCCCAAAATGGTTCATATATTGATGGGTAATGTCATTTCCTTCTGAATTGTGTAGCGTACATTTAACATGACCACGACCCCGATTCCGTCCACTACCCAAGCGTCGGAGTGCCATAGCGCCAACAGCTAAAAGCGATAGCATTTCATCATTTGGGATTTCCTCAAAAATTAAGTCAGCAGTGAAACAAAGGTCACGCAAAACAACACGATATGAACGCAAACTTCCCTCATCCGGTGTACCAGATTCTGGGTTTATTGCAGTCTGACGCCGGATAGTCGTCAAAGAATCAAGTACTTCTGTTTTTGTTAAAGTTTCATCCTGAATCTGGAAGGCAACGGTTTGACGCAAATCATCTGGTAAATAAGCATCTCCCACATGAACTGCTGCCATTGTTCCAATGGTGCTACCAAGCGTACCGAACAATTTACAAGCAACCTCCTCCCAATCCCGTTTATGATGAGAAAGTACAGCGATTAAGTTATCGCATTCTTCACTCAGTAATCCCTTGAGAGTACGCCCCCGCAAGTAGGGAAAGCCATAAACATCATGCTCTACTTCTTGGTCAATTAAACCTGCTACCCCATCCCCACGTCCAAAGGTGGTATCACTCAGCAGTTTGATTGTCAGTTTGTATTTCACTTGGCAAATCGGCATCTGATTCTTCTTTAAGTGATATATAAAATTCCATTGCTTCAATGGCATCAAAGTAACCACAAATGCCATTCAGCCAACCTTTTTTAGCTAAGTCTTTACTTTGACCGCTAAATTCGGGAAATATTGGTAGTTGCTCATCTTTTATTTTGTAATTTCTCAGAAACTCTTGAGTTGCTTTAATGCCTTGACGCAGCACTTCCCGTAAAGCAATAACCTTATTACGACGACCTTTCCACTCCTCATCTTCGTTAAAATGTTTGACTACTTTTGTGAAAGCTTCCCAAGTCCGCCAATCACTATCTTGCTCTTTTCTCAAACTAACAGGTCGCATTTCTAGTGAGACAAGTTCCTTGAAATCAGGAATTTTTACGCGATATTCGCGATCGCGAATTTCTCCAATCGACCCGCTTAAACCACTTGCTGCCAAATGCCAATCCAAAGCTGAGAAATCTTTTTTATCTTCATCTTTGACAAACTTTTTAGCTTTTTGACATAAGTCGTCACTTAGTTGGTAAGCCCTTGCAAAGGGATAATGAGTTTTAACAACGCAAATTCCCGCACAAGCTTTAATTAGCTTACCGTCTGCAATTGGCTGTTTTTCAAGTTCTTCGAGATAAATTGCTGCTAGTTCTAATCCTAAGCGTCCATCACAAACGAAGGTAACATCATCACCGCCATAGACGAGAGGGCGGAAAGGTAAGTAATTATCTTTTATTTCAAACTGACCCTTGACCTTTCTCTTCCCATCTTTATCTATCTCAATAGATTTAACCAGTATATCTACCACGTTTTTAAGTGCTGTAATACCAGCCTGATTAACGCTATGGGACAGTTTACGCATAGCGATAATGTAGTCTCGGTTAGACAGATGTTCGCCAAACTCTTGAAATCGTTTACCCATGCCATTACCATCAGCATGAATCACAGCAGCATAGCTGGAATCCCCTTCTGAACGACCCATTTTGTCGGTTCTCATGGAAAATTCGTAGGAACCTAAAGAAGTAGCAAACATCTCTTGCAGCTTATCATTAGCTTTACGATTACGAACAACTTCGAGTTTTGCATCAATTTCTCTAGAAATTAGATAAGGCTCGTCATCTTCAAATTTCTCGCTCATCCCTACAGCAACCAATTGAGTCGATCTGCAAGTTGCTGTTACACCTAAACCTAGCAATGGTGCAGAGGATATCCTACTTCGCTTTTTGACATCCAAGTCATTTTTCATCAAATCCCGAACAACATCATAGAGAGATTGATTATCCCAATCAAACTCTTTATGGACTGCTATAAGATTGATACCCGGTGCTTCTTCTAAGATTCGCTTACTCAAAATCTGAGTAAATTGCACAGCATATTGCTTGTCTGAAAAAAGCAATACTGTATTACCACCACCTGCATAAACTAACTCAGCAGCTAGTCCATCATCTTCGATGCGCGGTTTTGCATCTGGTTGATGTTTTTCAGGATTGAAGGCATAAAGTTCTTGCTTAATATCTATTTTCAACTTCTCTAAAGCCTCTCTCGCCCAGTTATCTGTTGCCTGAGAAACTAGGTAAGATGCACCAATATTTTCGCGTAGGCGGTTACTGCCGAAAATGTAGGGTTGAATTCCGGTTGTGTCTAGTACGGTAACCGTGATTTTTCTCATCTTGCATCCTTATCAGTTTGTTTAATCCATTCTTCAATCCTTTTAGACAAATCCATTAAATCTTCCCGTCCAAAAACCGCAATCTTTTTGTCGTCTAGCAATGCCATCTCAGCTTTGAGTGTATTTGGTTCGTTAGTACAACAAATTAAAGCAACTCTCGCTTCATCGCCGCCCATTTGCCGTGCCCGTAAGTAAGCTTCAAACAGCTTAAGTTTGCATAATTCTCTTTTGCTAGCTGTTGAGACTGAAATGGCGAAAAGCTGATATCCTCTTGTAAACGCCACATCAAATTCAAATCCCTGTTGAGTTCCTGGGAGAGGCACTTTAAAATTAAGTCCGTAGTCTTTGATAGAGTTTTGTTCAGCAATATTTTTGACTTGATGCAAAACATGATGCTCTAACCAAAAACCATCAAGGTGTTTACAAAAATACTTAATTTCTTTAAAAACAGGCTCCTGTTTTATAGTTTTTAATTGTTGTACTGCTTGCAACGAAAGTTTACCATCTGAACCAATTAAGTTTTCTTGCTTAAACTCAGTCTCAACTTCTGGTGGTAGTTTTTCTACTGATATCGATAATTCAGCTAATTTTGTCGGGCTTTTCCAATCATCCCAGTTCCCATTTTTTTTCTTACGAGCTTCTTCACAAAAAACGTTGAAGTACCAATCAAACCACTGTTTTGCCTTATTCTCATCATTAAATACTTGGGCGAGTGCTGTGGCTAATTTGGGTAATTGCGCTTCTCGTGTGGGTTGTCCGTTTAACTTTAAACAGTGAAGTTCAAAAAGCTCTACAAGTTTGACTTCCAGCAATTCTGGCTTGACTTTAAGGGGGATGCGATCGCCATTTTCCCTGTCTATGCACATCTCTAGCTTGCGTGGATCAAGATAGCTAAAAACAGTGTTGGGATGCTCTTTGCTGAAAACAGCTCTGTAAGCGTGTACAGCCATCGCCTTGGTGCCACCCGTGTAATTCAATCCAATTTCTCTAACTTTGATTGCTTCTAGTTTTGGACGAATCGCCTCTTTAATGTGATAAGCATCGGATTCGTAATCATTAAGTGGCACAAGTTGAGCCGTCTCTAAGCCAATTGGTTCGTTACTCAATATTGTTTGCAAACGTTTTGCTGTATCTTTTGTACCCGTTGTATACACCAGATAGGGCGTACCACCCTTGTTTAATAAAAGTCTGGCGGCTACATAATTAGGCAACGGATTTTCACCAATGAGCAAAAAGAGGTGATCGACTTTGTACTTATCAAACTCAGATGTATTCATATTTTCTGGCGTTTAAAGCGTGTATGAAATTCCTGCTGCTCTAGGAAATGCGATCGCCCCCTCCAGTTACAGGCAGTAACTTTATCCGTCTCCTGCAAATCCCACCCCAATATGGCACACCATCGGAAATACCCCCTTCCGATGCTTGATACGCTATAAGGCACACCTTAGATTTACAGAACCGATGGCGGATGTACTCTTTCACAATCCCCCGCACCCCAAGCTCCTACAACAGTTAGCCAAAGGACTTCTAGAACAAAAGCACCATCTTACCCGTGCTGTCAGACTATGGGCTTTGCTACGCTGGCTCTACGGCGATAAAGGATACACAGCTCTGCCCGACTGCTTCACCTATGCCGATTGGCGTCAGGCTTTCTTCAGCGAAACACACCAGGATGAAAAGCGGGAAGACGTTTTCAGCCATCAAGACCCCAACTGCACCTGCACTAAAACAACATCTCAATGGCTCCATGAGCTAGATATACCTGTAGATGAATGGCAACAGTCTTTGCAAAAACAAATCCCTATCTCCGACTCTGACTTAAAGGACTTCCTGCAAGAACGGCTATTTGCCCAAGTCCGCAAATCGCTTCAGAGCGACCTCGACTTACTCGTTACTTGGGGCTGGCTCCAGCGAGTACCTAGCCAGACTGGCAGGAGCAAGCACTACCGCCGAGTCGAAGTACTGCCCATTTCCCATAAACTAGAAAACCTTGAGTCCGAAGGCAGCCTAACAACCAAAGAACAAGTTTATGTAGCTGAAACACTGGAAATGCTTGGGTTTCTCGACCCCAATATCCCTCTATTAGCTGAACAAATTTCTGAACAGCCCCACGAAGATACTCGTCGCGTCTTTTTGTACGTTGACTACTTGGTGCCAGAGTCTACTCAAAAGCAAGATGATGTCGATCAGCTCCAGGGGGAATTGCAGGAAATTTGGGACTCCGGACAAATTCAGCCTCTGCTGCTGACCTATCACAGCGCTCATCTCGGTCTGGTTAAAGAGTGCGTTGTCTATCCCGTCTGCATCTATTACATGGAACGGGCAAAATACCTGTGTGCCTATGGCAGCACTCCCAACGGTGAAATCAACTGGCACAATTATCGCCTCGATCGAATTTGCTCGAAACGTCTAGTGACATTGGACTGGGAAGACCCGCGTGTACCTCAGTTATTGCGGGAGAAATACGAAGACGGGCAACTCCCAACCCAAAAGACAGTCCAGACGAAGCTGAAACAAGCTTGGGGTTTTGACTTCTATAAACCATCAGCCCTGATGCTACTGCGGTTTAACCAGAAATTTCACGATCGCTATATCCGAGGGACTTTCCTGCATCACACCTTTGAACCCGTGGACTACCAGCAAGCAGCCAGCCTAATCAAACAGCACACCCAAAACCCAGAACAGCGACAATCTCTATTAGAAATTCTCCAGTCTCGCTCTCCCGCCGATGCCTACTACCAAGCCAAATACCGCGTTACAGACTACCACGTCCTCAGGCGATTGCGGGCTTTAGGTTCAGAAGTAGAAGTCCTGCTACCTTGGGACTTACGGCAGCAGATGGCTCTGGATATCCAAAACATATGGCAGCAATACAAATAATAGCCCCTGCCCAACAAATAGACCCATTTCCTAAGAGAGCTAATCCAGCTCTCAGGCTTAAGCTGTTAATCGTCAGCACTTGGCAAGCCAGCTTTTTGACTCTCAAAGCGCGATCGCACTTATAGCTATTTTTCCTTAACGCTTGTTCCTAACCGATGCTGGTAGTTCCAGTTTTAATACCTGACTCACTGATACATCGTGGGTATGCGTCGCAACTACCACTGCTCCCAATCGGGGATCGTAGCATCCTACCCAGGTAGCAGGGTGGCACTCATGGACTAGGTAGCCGTATAGCCAAATCGGGCCTTTTCCCTCGATGACAATACCTCGGTTGAACTGCATACCCTCTGGCAGCTTTAGACCCCTAATGTCTGCTGGTGCGATAATGCCGTCCTCCGTCATGATCTGAAAGTGTAGGTGCTGATACGGCAAACCTTCCTGAGTTTGATGAGAAATGACCTCAAGTTGAATCGGGTTCATGGGTACTTCGGTTTTATTTTTAATGACGCTACTCTACCAAAGTGCTGGAAAACCCTGCTTCCAAAGGACAATAGTAGGAGACGTACAGAAACTTTTTTCCTTGTTTGAGCGACTATTTAGTCTTAGCAAGGCTCTGTTAAAGTTTAGTGAAGGTATTGACTTTTGTCAGGAAACATGAGATGCCAAGAACAAGTTCCGTGAAACTACAGGCTGTGTTAAAAAACTAGTGAAGGCTTCCGCAATTATTACCAGGTAGTTATAGCTAATTTGTGGCAAGGTAATAATTAGCATGAAGATCCGAGCGTCACACCGACACGGAAGGCGTCCTTTTTTACATCTCCTCAACAAGTACTTCCCCAACTATGGCTCCTCAACACAACTACAACAAGTTTCCGCTGTGGCAATTTCTCACCCAGCCCGTGTTTGATTCCACAACCAAACTAATTCTTAATCCCCGTCGCTTTTGGGGACGTCACAATATTCGACTCTTGGAACGCTGTTGGGCAAAAGAGTGTAGTTCAAAAGGGCGTTATCGTTCCTGAAAGTCTCCTATGCAACAATTCTGGGTTAGGTGAGTTTGGCACCTAACCCGTTATTTTGTTCCTACTTAATTCTTCATATTGATAACGCCATAGTAGGCTTTGATGATTTAGGCGATCGCTAGCGTAATTTAAATGTTTAATTGCAGCATTACAACGCTTCAACACTATCTATAAAATCATTCTATTTTGGAAAACAAACTAACAATTAATGAGTTCAATAAACCACCGAAAGGAGGGTTATTCTGCTAAAAATTGCTTTTAGCATAGCGAATGCTAATAGATAAAAAGGGCTTTTCCTCCATATTGTGTAGACGCTACGTGGAATTTACCTTACTTAATAGAATGAACTCTTTTTAAGATTGTTCTTAAATGAGGTGAAATTCTTTTAAGGCAGGGAGAAAATTTTTGTTTTCGTGGCTAGGGCGGCTGAGTTTAAGTAAGACAAATCGCTGTAGGGGGGTTAGAGTTGTCCATTGCTCAAGAGTGACAGTCATGTCAGTGACGCTGGCTTGCTCTTGGAGAGTTTCCGGTACGGCGGTGACATTCATCCAAGGGGGATGGGCTTCAACGGGCAAATCTTTTGCTAGTTCACCTGTGTGTTTCAAGACGAGATGATTAAGATAGTCCCGGTAGGCTTTAACTTCCTGTTGGGTTCTATAGGGCATGGTAACGAGTTGCGTGCGTTCTTCCTGACTAAATTGATGCCAGTGGGACAGTTTTAGTTTGATGCCACAAGTGTCAAGTTTGTAGCGGACTTGCATGGGGATGCAGCGCAGGGAATCGACAAAATCGGCTTCAAACTGAAAAAATTCTAAGGGAGAATCAGTTGGTGTCATTGAGTGTTGCTTGCAAACTCTTCGACTTATCTTATGGCATCTAACTTAACTATGCCTTAAATACCATTGCCGGGTCGAGACGGGTGACTTTCTGGATGGCAAAGATAGCAGAACCAATGCACATTGCAACTGTCAGTCCAAAAACAGCGATCGCTGAACCAGGAGTAATCAAAATCAGAATACCTTGAGTGGTATAAGTCCAAGTTACTACGCCATAACATAGCACCATGCCAGGAAGGTAGCCGAGAACTGCCATCCAAAGCGCCTGTTCGATAATCACGCCGTAAAGCTCCCAATCCGACGCGCCCATTGCCTTGAGGGTACCAAACTCTTTGAGATGGTCAGATACGGACGCATAGAGAATTTGAGCAACAATAATTACCCCAACAATAATCCCCACTACAGAACCTAGTCCCAAAATGTAGCCAATTCCTGTACGTTGCTGCCAATACCTCTGAGTCTTTTCAATGAGTTCAGCACGGGTATAGGCACGAGTGTTGGGCAAAGCGGCTTCTAGCTGCTGCTTGAGGGCTTGTAAATCCTGATTTGGCTGGGCGCGAATCAAAACGAAACTGATTACGTCAGAAGCGGCTAGCTTATTGGGAACTGGAAGCGTTTCGGTTGGAGACGAATCCGGGAAGTAGGTGTTGGTGCAGATCAGATTTTGAGAACCTGATGGTAATTCGCAGGATAATTTGGAACTCTGACCGGAGTTTATGTAGGCATTGGCATTTTCTAAAGACGTGAACATGTAGGAATTAGAAATAATAGAGCGATTTCTTTGCGTGAAGCCAACAACCCCTGCTGGTAAGGAATTCACCTCAACAACATCGCCTACCCGATCAACTTTCAAAGAATCCTGATTCGTGGTGTCTACGATAACGCTGTATGGCTCTTTAAGCGCCTGCAAATTGCCTTGAACAAGATTTTTGGGTGTAAATAATTGCCCCTCCGGGTTAAACCCAATCACCCGGACACGGGTAATTTCCTGGCTAGGGCTACGCCACAGTCCACCATTGAAAATAAAAGCTTCAGCTCGCTCAACACCTTTAACCTTTCGCGATTGAATCACATGAGATAGAGGAATTGGTAGGGTGAGTTCCAGTTGTACCAGGCTCTCTGAAGCCACCCAAATATCGGCGTTAGAGTTGTCAACTAGCTGAGCTGTTGAACGGGTGAACCCATTGAAGATCCCTGTTTGAATAGTGACCAAACTAACGGCAAACATAATACCTGCCTGAGCAACAAGGAAGCGAGGAAGGTCTTCAAGCAGGTTTTTCCGAGCAATTGAAACCATAGTAAGGGCGTATAAACGTTAGGGTTGCAGTACAAAATAGGGCGAGAGTAGATAAAAGTATGGCGAGACTTGCCAAGGTAATTGAGAGGCGATCGCTCTTTTAGTCAAGCTGGCTCAGAAGACTGAGTCAGAAAACGAGTCATCGCCCGAGGATTAAAACTCCATCACTCCTCGTGAAACCAGGCGGTTAAAGCGACAGCTAAGGCATCGGCGGCGTCGTCTGGCTTGGGAATGCTTTCTAAACTCAACTCTCGGGCTACGGCTTCTTGCACTTCACGTTTATCCGCGTTGCCGTATCCTGTAAGTGCTTGTTTAACTTGTGCAGGCGTAAACTCAACAAAGGGAACGCTGTGTTGAGCCAAGACCAGCATTAGTACTCCCCGTGCTTGAGCAACGTTGATTGTGCTGCTCATGCGATAGAAAAACAGCTTTTCAATCGCCACTAGATCCGGACGCATCTGCTGCATTAGGGTATGTAAATCTTCATAAATTGTTTGGAGGCGATCGCCTATTTCTGTGCGAGCCGGAGTTTGAATCACGCCGAAATCCAGCAACTGCACTGACTCCGATTGCTGCTCTGGTGTGATTGGGGCAGAATTCCCGGAGGTGACAGCAAGCGTTTTTGCCTTTTGGCAGATAATTGTCCCAAATCCCAAGATAGCTAACCCTGGGTCAAGTCCTAAAATGCGTTGTTCCATTAACCTTGCTGCTTTAAGATACCCGTTTAGTCTGATACTCTGTTGGCGGCGCTTAGTCTAATTGCCGACTGCGTCAATGTATTTGTCAATTCCCAGCCCAACTAACCAAATTACTGATGTTTTAGCGATCGCCCCTTAATTTCATGGCTTAAATTCATCCTGATGAACATTAGCAGCAGTTGGCAAGTAATATGACACCGTTAGCAACAGATCACGCTGAAATATAGTCGTTAGCTTGAGCCGTTCTGCAAAGGAGCGCTCTTTGTCTACCCAATCTTCCGTGTTTCCCGACCTAAATCAGTAATGACCTCAATCAGTTTCTTCAAAAAAGCCCTGCGCACCCTGCGCCATGAGTCGCAAAGTCGAACGCCGCAACGAGTCAATCGCTGGTTTAAATGGTTAGCACCGGGATTGTTTGTCAAGCGTTGGTTGCTTTTGAGCGCGGGTGGTGTTCTGCTCACCAGTCTGGGAGTGGCGATTTGGGTAAAGCTCACTCCGGTGTTTTACTTAATCGAATTTATGGTGGATATCCTAGAGCTGATTACCACCATTATCCCCAGTTACGTCTCTGGCCCCGTGGCAATTATTTTTGGTATTGTCTTGATTTTCTGGGGACAAACCCGAACCCTAGGGTCAATTACTGAAGTACTCAAGCCAGGAAAAGACGCAGAACTGATTGATGTGCTGATGGCGCATCGGAAACTGTATCGAGGGCCAAAAATCGTTGTGGTGGGGGGCGGTACAGGTCTTTCAACCTTACTGAGAGGGCTGAAGGTATACAGCGCTAATATCACAGCCATTGTCACGGTGGCGGATGATGGGGGTTCTAGTGGACGGTTGCGCCGGGAAATTGGCGTCTTGCCACCAGGGGATATCCGCAACTGTTTGGCAGCATTAGCCGACCAGGAAAAGCTGATGACGGAACTATTTCAGTACCGTTTCCGGGCAGGAGATGGGCTGGTGGGTCATAGCTTTGGTAACTTGTTCCTGACGGCGATGAGTGAAATCACGGGGGATTTAGAACGGGCGATCGCGGCAAGTTCTGAAGTGTTGGCGGTGCGAGGACGAGTATTACCTGCAACGTTGAGCGATGTTTGTCTCTGGGCAGAATTAACGGATGGACGACAAATTCAAGGCGAGTCTAACATTACCGCCGCTCTGGGAAAAATCAAAAAAATTGGTTGCATTCCCGAAAACCCTCCCGCCTTACCCGCCGCGCTCAAGGCAATTAAAGAAGCTGACTACATTATTATTGGGCCTGGTAGTCTGTATACCAGCATTATTCCCAATCTCCTAGTCCCAGAAATTGCCAAGGCGATCGCCGCGAGGGCCGTACCCCGCATCTACGTATGCAATATCATGACTCAGGTAGGGGAAACTCAGGGCTATACTGTCTCAGACCACATCCGTGCTATTGATGAGGCATGTGGACAAAAGCTATTTAACGCCGTACTCGTCCATCGGCGATCGCCATCGGCTCTGGCTTTAATTAAATACGCCCAAGAAAACTCCCACCCGGTTTTCCTCGATCGAGACGAAGTTGCAGCCCTAGGGCGGCGCGTCGTTCTGACCAATGTCATGGATGAGGATGAGCAAACTAATCTGGTGCGGCACAATCCCGAACGGTTAGCACGGGTGCTATTGCGCTGGTATAGTCGTGCCGAGACCGAGAAATTGGAGTTGAATCACCGATTATTAAAATTGCCTAGCTGAGGGAGTAATCGGGAGTCAGGGAGGGTACTTACCCCACAAGAGAGATGGTAGAAGAGTCGTTGACAGTTGCACTACATGATGCCGCCGCCACCCATAAACTGGGTGTGGTGCTAGGACAATCTCTGGCTGCTGGTAGCGTAATTTTACTAGCAGGGGATTTAGGGGCGGGTAAGACAACCCTGGTTCAAGGTATTGGAGAAGGGCTAGGGATTACTGAGGCGATCGCTAGTCCCACCTTTACCCTAATTAACGAATATACCGAAGGACAGCTACCCCTCTATCACCTGGATTTGTACCGCTTACAACCTCCAGATGTTTCCGCTTTGTATTTAGAACAGTACTGGGATGGGATTGAAGTAGAACCAGGAATTATGGCAATAGAGTGGGCAGAACGGATGCCAGACTTACCAGAAACTTATCTCAGCATCCAACTGCATTACTCCGCTGATGGCGGACGACAGGCGCAATTAACCGCCGTTGGGGAATTTGAACTCAGTGCCCTATCCCTGTATAAAGACTAGAAGGTATGGGGTGCGCGATCGGTGGCAATAAAGTCAATGACACCATCGAGTAGCGCTTGCCAAAGGACTTCATTAGACCTCTTGCAAAAATGTACCAGACCCCTCCCCAACCCTCCCCTTAGTAAGGGGAGGGGGCAAGATTTCAAGTCTCCCCCCTTACTAAGGGGGGATTAAGGGGGGTCTATTCGACTTATGCAAGAGGTCTATTGTCGTGAGGCGATCGCCAAGGCGGATTCATTTGCGCCAACGTCCCAATCTTTTCGTAAGCACTAGTATTCAATAACATCATCAAGTGCCGCTTGAGTGGTAGTCAGGGGGCGAGTGTTGGGCATTTCCAAAAACGAAGTCACGCCACCCTTAGCACAGGCACAACTAGCCGTGAATAAGTCTTCCTTATGTTCTAGCCCTGGCTCTCGGAAGTGAACTTGTGGGTCAATTACCCCTGGCAACAAAGTTAAACCCTAAGCGTCTATTTCCTTAGTGTTGCTAATGTCAGGCCGTGTAGCTGCCACTTGGATAATTTCACGTCCTGCGGTCTGCACATCTCCTACAAAAATTCACCCGTCGGTAAGAGAATGCGAATTGCGGATTAACAGGCAAGGTTGGGAGGACATAATTAAGATAGATACTAAACTTCAACGCTGCTGTCTATGTATATTTAAGTTTGTACAGTTAAATGTAGACATGATTTTGTTTCCGTTAACGGAATCGCTTCATTACTGACATCGCCCTTCTCGCAATATCCTGACTCTACGGTGATTGAACGCCTATGACTCGCGTGCAGAAACAAGATCCTGAGAAACAGCCCCTCCAATCGGTTGAAAATCCTTGGGTAGAACTACTCAAAACCTTAACCTTGAGTGGCATTCTCGCCTTTGGTATTCGCAGCTTTGTTGCCGAAGCGCGTTACATTCCCTCAGGGTCGATGTTACCAACACTACAGATCAATGACCGCCTGATTATCGAAAAGGTGAGCTACAACTTTCGGAGTCCAGAGCGGGGTGACATTGTTGTATTTTCACCCACGGATACTCTCAAGCAGCAAAATTTTAAAGATGCTTTTATCAAACGGGTGATTGGTCTACCGGGAGAAAAGGTAGAGGTAAAAGGGGGACGGGTGTATGTCAACGATCAACCTCTGCGAGAGAACTATATTGAGGAGCGACCTGAGTACAACTATGGGCCTGTGACAGTAACGGCAGACCAATATCTGGTACTAGGAGACAATCGCAATAACAGTTACGACTCTCACTACTGGGGTTTTGTCCCCCGCGATAGAATTATTGGTCGGGCGGCTGTGCGCTTTTGGCCTCTCAATCGGGTTGGTGACATCGATCCTCAGCCAGTGTATCAAGTAGAGCAATCGGCACTAATGCAGATCCGGTAGTTAGGTAAACGGTTCCTTTGATATTACCGTTCACACCAAGTTTTCAAGACGCGCCCTGTCAATTGTTTTCCTAGCCAAGGGGTGTTGACAGAGAGAGAATTGAGGCTTTGTCGGTCTACTCTCCAGGTGGCTTGGGGGTCGAAGAGTGTTAATTCCGCAGGTTCACCAGGAGCGATCGCTCCCGGTTTAGTCTGCAAACACTGGGCAGGGTTAGTACTTAAGCATCGCCATAATGTCACCGCAGACCATTTGCCTGGGGTGACTAAGTTCTCCCACAGCAACGGTAAGGCTAACTCTAAGCCAATGACGCCGGGGGGTGCTTCGGCAAAGGCAACCGTTTTTTCTTCGTAGGTGTAGGGAGTGTGGTCGATAGCGATCGCCTCAATGACTCCCGACTTTACTGCCTCCAGTAGTGCCTGCTGGTCTCTGGGAGTGCCCAGAGGGGGCTCTAGGCGTAAGTTGGGTTCATAACTCCCTACAGCTTCTGTATTGAGCAGCAGGTGCATCCAGGTCGTGCTTGCCGTTATCGGTAAGCCCCGCGCCTTGGCATCTTGAAGTAATTCCACACCGCGACGGGTGGAAACACGCATGATGTGTACGGGAGTGGCGATCGCTTCTACCACTTCCAGCAGGGCAGCTAAAGCCGCCGATTCAGCAATGGCGGGATTTCCTGGTAGCCCAAAGCGGAGCGATGCAGAACCTTCTCGCATCACCCCATTGCCCTGTAGCTGCTGGCTGCAAGCCCACAAAGCGACAGGCTGATTGAGAGGACGCAAATACTCCAACACCCGACGCAGCATCCCTAAATTGGACAAAGGACGCCCATCAGCAAAGCCAACGACTCCGGCGGCGGCTAACTCCGCCAGTTCCGTCATCTGTTGTCCAGCAATATCCTGGGTGATGGCACCCCAGAAATGAAAGAGCAGAGGTGCAGCGGGGCGGGGGGGTAGGGAGGCTGTTTTTCCATTTATCCCCAGCAACTTCTGACGTAGCATCGCCAATCCCCCTGGATTATCGATGGGCGGCATTGTATCCGGGAGCAGGGCGAGGCGTGTAAAACCGCCTGCTGCTGCTGATGAGGTGAGAGAATCCAAAGTTTCTCGTTCTTCAAAGCCGGGTTCTCCAGAGTGACTGTAGAGGTCTACCAATCCTGGGCCCAAAATTAGCCCCTGGCAATCCCGCACCGTCGTCTCAGCCGGAACATCAGCCATCTCTGTCTCAACCGCTTTGATTACACCATCAGCGATCAGAACATCAGCAAGGCGATCGCTGTCAGAAACAGGATCTAGTACCCGAACTTGTCGCAGCAATTCGCTGTTAGTCATTTGTCATTAGTCATGCTGATTAGTTTTTCTCTCCTCGCCCAATTTCTACAACGCCCCAGCCGCCGTTTTATCGAGGACACTTCCCGATAGATGGGTGGTGATGTTCATCGCTTGGAGTACGGGTATCCCTTCTCGTCCTTGGGGATAGTCAATCACGGTGACTGCGCCGTTACCTTGTTTGATTGCCCAGATATCAGCCGGGGTGAGTCCTAGTAAGTAGCAGAGAATGACTTTGTTGATCGCATCGTGAGCCACGACTAAACCTGTGGGGAATTGAGATTGAGTCGCCTTTTCTGCGGCATTTGTGAGGATGTCATGCCAAGCGGCGATCGCTCTATCCCAAACTTGCTGCAAATTTTCCCCTTCTGGCATCTGCACAGTTTCGGGAGCCACTTGCCACTGATGGAGTAAGTCTGGGTACACGTCTCTAATTTCTGACTCCAGTTTTCCTTCCCACAGTCCGTGACTAATTTCACTTAATTCAGCGTGCAGTTGCAGCGAGACACCCGGATGAGACTGCAAAATAATTTCCGCCGTCTCTTTGGGACGCTGCATCGGGCTACTCACGGCAAAATCAATCGTGACATCTTTGAGGAATTCTGCCACTTTCGCCCCTTGCTTACGACCATTGTCATTGAGAGGGACATCAATTTGTCCTTGGAAGCGAGAGGCGCGGTTCCAATCGGTTTCGCCATGGCGTACCAACAGCAAACGGAATCCAGGGGCTGTTGTTTTTTGATGGCTTTCCACGCGCGGTGCGGGCAAAGAGACTCCTAAGTGGGCTGTTTGATTTAGGGACTCTAACTGCACCTGTTCGCCCCATCCTCCAAAGAAGTTGAGGACATTGATACCACAGTTAGATTGCTGAATCGAGTGGTAACGGGCGGGAGAGATTCCCAAAGCAGTGCTGATGATGGCACGGTTGATGCCGTTATGGGCAACGATGAGAATCGTTTGTCCCTGATGGCGGGAGAGAATATCTTGCCAGAACTGCTTGGCTTGTTCATATAGTGCCAGCACAGGGAAATGGTCTTTTGAAGAGCCATCAGCCGAGGGAATAACCATCCGAAATTCATCCGGGTGTTCTTTCCAGCAGCGATAGTCATCAGCAAATTTCTGCTGCACCTCCTGCTTTTGGAGCTTTTCCCAAAGTGGCAAATCCACTTCCATCAGTTGATCTGCCACTTGGAGCTTGGGGGGAGAGGCTAAACAAGATAGGATGATTTCTGCTGTCTGAAGCGCTCGTTGCAGAGGACTGCTGTAGAAGGCATCAAAGGTGAGGCTACTCAATGCAGCACCGACTTGGCGGGCATCAGCCTGACCTTTTTCTGTTATGACCGACTCATCGCAGCGGCCTTGAATTCTCCGCTCGGTGTTGTAGCTGCTTTGTCCATGACGCACGATAATGACGCGAGTAGCCAATCTTCTATTCCTCCCATCGTTAGTAAACTAACAGTCTCTTGCACTTTTAAGACAAGTGGCAGCATCGAACACCACAAAAGTCAGGGTTATTGTAACTCGCAAGCGGACATCAACCGGGTCGTGGTTTGGTTAAATCGTGCTTGTTGGCAATTTACCGATTTTTGTCATGAGGGGGATGAGTAGTAACGGAAGTTGTAAACAGGATTGGAGAGGAATACAGCACCTAGGGTGTGATTTTTCTGGCGTTGCAGTCTTTTTAAGGGGATTTCATGAGCATTAAGACCATTAAGCGATTGGTTTTGGTTTTGCTGACCGTTGTGGCGATCGCCCAAGTTGGGCTGTCTCTTGTAGAAAGTTGGGGACAGCCTCAAATTCAGAGCCGCTTGCAACTCTACCAAACTAATCTCATCCTGCACGCAGCAGAGTTACAGGATGACAAGCCACCTAATGGCTCAGGCGCAGACATCGCCAACGCTCGTACCGCATTACTGGGACAAAACCCCTTTGAAACAGCTCAAAAGCAATATCAGGATGCTCGTGAAGAAGCGCAAACCAACCTGAAAACGATCCAGGCAAAACTTGCGCCGTCTGTAGCCCCCGCCTCAACAGATACCTCCGACTCGCAGAGCCAGTATCCTCCCGTGTCTGAAGCTTCGGCGCAGCAGCCACAAAGGCAACAATCCGCCTCTCAGGTGGGAAAGTTGTTAGCTGAGTTGGATGTGCGGATTGGTATTCTACAAGCCCAGCAAGGGAAAACCACAGAAGCGATCAACACCTGGACTCAGTTTATCGAGCAGGCTGAAACTCAGGAGTCTGAGACAGCCTTGACAAAGACAGCCGCAGTATTAATCGGATTGTGGAGCGAACCGTCGCGTCTGCTTCCCGATGCTGAGTCCCAGATTCAACAGAACTTAGATAGTTGGTTTCGCTATCGGGCATTAACAAAACTGTATAAGTTGCAGCAGCGTCAAGAGGCATTGTCAGCGCTGCAAGCCCAAGAACAAGAAGTTGCGGAAAAAGCCGCTGTTAAGTTAGCGATTGTGGGCGGTATTCCGGCGATTGGGGGAGTGCTGGGGGTAGGAACATTGGTCTTTTTGGCGGCGCAACTGTTGCTGCAAGGGAAACAATCGCTTTTATCTAACAACAGCGAACTTACCTGGACAACCCCTTGGGATTGGGAGACGATTTGGCAGGTTCTCATCTTTGGCTTTTTCTTTATCGGGCAGATATTACTGCCGTTGATATTTGGATTGGTATTCAATTCATTAGGCTCTAATCCGGCTACTTTTGGCGTGCGGATGAAAGCCATTTATGTGATGCTCAGTTACCTGCTACTCGCCGGGGGCGGCTTACTGGTGCTGTACATCTCTGTGAAGCCGTATTTCCCCCTACCCGAAGGTTGGTTTCGGTTTCAGTGGCGAGGTGGATGGATTTTATGGGGAGTTGGCGGTTACTTCGCTGCCCTACCGTTGGTGGTGCTGGTATCGCTGATTAATCAACAAATCTGGAAGGGACAAGGTGGTAGCAATCCGATTTTGCCCTTGGCGTTAGAGGGACGAGATAGCGTTGCCTTGTCGATCTTTTTCTTAACCGCATCAGTGGCGGCACCTGCCTTTGAGGAAATTATTTTTCGCGGATTTTTATTACCCTCACTGACGCGATATATGCCAATTTGGGGGGCAATTGTCGCCAGTAGTTTTTTGTTTGCGATCGCTCACCTAAGTCTTTCGGAAGTTTTACCCTTAGCGACCTTAGGAATGATTTTGGCAGTGGTATATACGCGATCGCGTAATCTGTTTGCCCCAATGCTGCTCCATAGTCTCTGGAATGCGGGGACACTCCTGAGCCTTTATGCCTTAGGTAGCGGCGTCAACTAATCTTGAGTCCTGAGTCGGAAAGAAAGTATGAAGGGTGAAGGGTGAAGTATGAAGGGTGAAGTATGAAGGGTGAAGTATGAAGGGTGAAGTATGAAGGGTGAAAGAGGTTATTGGTTCTCCTCTGCTCCTCTGCTCCTCTGCTCCTCTGCTCCTCTGCTCCCCCGCTCCTCTGCTCCCCCGCTCCCCCGCTCCCCCGCTCCCCATTCCCTCATCTCCCTCTGAGGTGCAAAGAAGTCATTTGCTGACCAATGATATACATAGAGACAGAGCTGGCAGCAGAGGTTTAGAGAGTCTTGCCCTCCAACGCGCTCTCGACTTGCCACCTCAGAGAATTTTTCGCAGGAATCACACCTCTTATGGATCAATCTTCATTGCTAGACCCTTCCTCGCCGAGTCCTGTCCGGGATGCCTCGGTAGAAACCCTTGCCCTGGATGTCACAGGCATGAAGTGTGCCGGGTGTGTCAGTGTTGTCGAACGACAATTGGGTAAGCATCCCGGTGTTGTGAATGCGCGGGTCAATCTGGTGACAGAGGTGGCAGTTGTTGAGTATGAAGCGGGTGTAGTCGATCCCAATGCTCTGGCCCAACAGCTTACTCAAAGCGGATTTCCGTCCCAACTCCGTTATCCTCAAGGACACAAAGCTACCGGGGAAGAGGGCGCATCTGTTCCCAGCTTAGCCGAGCGGCGTCAGCAGGAAAACCGCGACCAAATCCGACGATTGAGCGTTGCGGGCATTTTGATCGCCCTCTCGATCATCGGTCACATTGGACACTGGTTCGGCGCACCGATGCTGCCCGTGTTGAGCAACATTTGGTTTCACTGGGGACTAGCAACCCTGGCTTTAGTTGGCCCCGCCCGTAGCATTATCATCAATGGCGCACAAGGGTTGTGGCATCGAGCGCCCAACATGAACAGCTTAGTCGGGCTAGGAGCGCTGACTGCCTACAGTACAAGCTGTGTAGCGTTACTATTTCCCCAACTCGGTTGGGAGTGCTTCTTTGAGGAACCCGTCATGCTGCTGGGCTTTATCTTACTGGGGCGTACCTTGGAGCAACGAGCGCGAGGACGAGCATCAGCGGCGTTTGAGTCCTTACTAGCTCTCCAGCCCCAGATTGCCCACTTAATTGGTGCCGCCGATGCGGAGCAAGCGGGAATTGAGATTCCCGTTGAGCAAGTGCGAGTTGGGGAGTGGCTGCGGGTGCTTCCGGGTGAAAAAATCCCGGTGGATGGAGAAGTGGTGGCTGGGGAAACCTTGGTTGACGAGTCGATGCTGACGGGGGAACCTGTCCCTGTTGCTAAACGACCGGGAGACGCCGTTGCGGCTGGTACGACTAATCAATCGGGAGCGGTAGCAATTAAAGCGACCCGCACGGGTGAAAACACGACCTTAGCGCAGATTGTGACGTTGGTGGAGGAGGCGCAAACTCGTAAGGCACCTGTACAGAAATTGGTAGATACGGTTGCGGGTTACTTTACCTACGGAGTTTTGGGCGTTGCGACGTTGACGTTCCTCTTTTGGTATTTTGCGGGAACTGAGATTTGGCCAGAAGTGCTGGATTTGGGCAGTTTTATGCCCACAATGGCTGACTCAATGCCACAGATGGGTGCTGAGGCTTACCGGATGACACCGTTGCTGTTGAGTTTAAAGTTAGCGATCGCGGTTTTAGTAATTGCCTGCCCCTGCGCCCTGGGTTTAGCGACGCCGACTGCGATTTTAGTCGGTACTAGTCTGGGTGCCGAACGAGGGCTGTTAATTAAAGGAGGCGATGTCCTCGAACAAGTCCATCAAACTCAAACCATCGTTTTTGATAAAACAGGCACCCTCACCAGCGGTAATCCCACCGTGACGGACTGCTTAGGAATGGTTGATCATTTAGACGCCACAAAGCTCCTGCAACTGGCTGCCACGGCTGAAAGCGGCACCAATCACCCCTTGGGGACGGCAATTGAACAAGCCGCACGACAGCAAGCACTTCCCCGACTAGCCGCAGAGAATTTTTACACGGAAGCTGGGTTGGGAATTTCCGCACGGGTGGAAGGTCAGTCGGTGTTGTTGGGGAATGCGGACTGGTTGCAGCAGCAAGGAGTAACGATCAGCCCTCAGGCGCAAGGGAAAGTTGCCGCCTTAGCAGAGGAGGGGAAAACAGTAGTCTATGTGGCGGTAGATGGCTGGCTGGCAGGACTAATTGCGGTGACGGATATCGTCAGAAGTGATGCCCAAGAAACTGTTGCTAGCCTGCAAGCGCTGGGATTTCGGGTGATGATGCTGACTGGCGATCGCCTAGAGGCAGCGCAGGCGATCGCTCTACAAGTCGGCATTGCAGCGGCAGATATCATTGCTGAGGTTCGTCCCGATGGCAAAGTAGACGCGATCGCTAAACTGCAAGCGGCAGGACAGCGGGTTGTCATGGTAGGAGATGGCATTAATGATGCCCCAGCGTTAGCCCAAGCAGATGTCGGAATTTCTCTCCATGCTGGCACTGATGTCGCCAGAGAAACCGCCGGAATTATTCTGATGCGGGTGACGGCTGGGCGCTCTGAAGATGTGCGCTTGTTGGATGTTGTCGAAGCAATCCGCCTCTCTCGTGCCACCTTCAACAAAATTCGCCAAAATCTCTTCTGGGCATTTGCCTACAATGTCCTAGGAATTCCCGCCGCCGCCGGAGTGCTACTACCTAGCTTGGGGATTATTCTTAACCCTGCTGCCGCTGGGGCTTTGATGGCATTTAGTTCTGTTAGTGTGGTGACCAACTCTTTGTTACTACGTCGCACCTTCAAATCCCGAAATTGAGCGGCAGAAGCGATGAATTAGGAGAATTTCTAAAATTGACAAATATTGCACACTCTACAGAGGGGTAATAGGTTGTGCCAAAATAAAACTTGTTGCAACGAAAACAATTCAGGGTAGCAGAATCAGCGCGGATAGACCGCTATTTTTCCTGTGATACGTTACAGAAAATCAGGCTCAAAATGTTCCTTCCTACTGTCTTCAGAAATGCCGACTATTATTGATTCAATGAGTGCCCAATTGCTACAGGACAATTGGGGAACTAGGACACTCATTGAGACAAATCAGTAGAAAAGGTGCCACGGTGAGTAAACTAAGAGCTTTTTCTAACCCTACCTCACTCCCTATTCGGATTTTTCAATGTCAGCACAACAAAATTACCAACACTTATTAATTCTTGAAGACGATAAGGGGCGTAAAGAATTTCCCTTAGAGGACTCTCTCTATTCCATTGGTAGAGACCAAAAGTGCGATATCCGTCTGTGTTCCCAGTTCGTCTCGCGCCGACATGCTACGTTGATGCGGCGAGTCCGTGAGGACGGTACGCACTACTACCGGATTGTTGATGGCAATCTCAAAGGCAAAAGTAGTGCTAACGGCTTATTGATTAATGGTCGCAAGCTTCACTCTCAACAGGCTCACGACTTGGAGGATAAGGATGAAATTGTCTTTGGTCCCCAAGTCAGCGCCGTCTATTACTTATTGAAGCGGGAAACTGTTCCGACTGGCCCACCTGATGAATTCGATATCACCCTAATTAGCCCCGGTATGATTGACGATCCAGACGAGTTTAGCTCTTGGCATTAAAGGGACAAACAGGATTTTCAGTTCCTTGTCCGTTACCCAGCCACACTTTCTAGCAGTTGCCAATGACGATTTTCGGCGATCGCTTCATGTACCAGTTGAAACATCTGGTGACAGTGATTGTCTATCTGCAATGGCAACTCTTCGTTTTTAATGACAAAATTCATCCGCACTTCCTGCTCAGTTGCGGTTGAACGGTCGATTAGAACTTCCACCGTCACCAACTTGGCAAAGGCAACCTGTCCAGGAATTTCCCGCGCCATTAAATAGTCGTTGGTATCGTAGATGATATCAAAATTACATGATTGCAACACTTCAATGAGAGTTTCTTGAAGGTGATCGAGAGAAACTGCGAGCGTGAAAGAACAAGTGTAGCGAGCCATAAACAACTCCGGGTGTCAAACGCCTTCCTCAATGACCCTCCTATCATATCGAACCTCTGGTGAGGGACATGGCAGGGAGAGTAGAGAACAGACAGAAGCTAAGTGCTATTAGCTTCTAGCATATTAATGGTTGATCAGGATATAGGGGACACTCCCTGGCAATTTTCTACGGAACTGCTGTACCTAAAGCTCTAGAGGAGCAGGGGAGGGGGTTCTGTCGCTTTTTTTCGGTTTTGAGCCAGGAGAATTAACCAAGCGGATTTGATAGTAAGATGGAGCGTCTCTACAAATGTTAACAAAGCAGGACGGGGGAAATGCAAGGGCGACTGATTGTATTTGAGGGCGTCGAGGGGAGTGGCAAAACAACTCAACTAGGCGCGATCGCCAGTTGGCTAAAGAATAAAGTTTCTCCTGTACCCGTTGTGGTGACGCAGGAACCTGGAGGTACAGAGTTAGGTAGTGCGCTGCGTCAACTGTTGCTCCAAAAACAAACCTTCCCGCTCCACGATCGAGCCGAATTATTTTTATTCGCGGCGGATCGCGTTCAACATGTAGAGGAAGTCCTCAAGCCTCAACTAGAGCAGGGGTCGATTATTTTATGCGATCGCTACGTCGAATCTACTATTGCTTACCAGGGTTACGGAAGAGGCTTGAGCCTGGATCTAATTCATCAGCTTAATCAGTTAGCAACAGTTGGGTTGACAAGCGACCTGACTCTCTGGCTGGATGTCGAGATCAAAATTGGGTTAACAAGGGCAAAAAATAGAGGCGTTGCTGACCGCTTGGAACAAGCCGCCCTCACCTTCCACTCGTCAGTGCAGCAAGGTTATCGAGAACTCGCCCAAGCCCACCCGGAAAGGATTGTCCCCATTGATGCCAGTGGCAGCCAGGAAGCCGTAACTGCCCGGATTCAGGAAGTTTTGGAGCAAAAACTGACCGAGTGGTATGGCTAGGGAGCATTTGAGAGGGGAGAGCTGATTGATGAATGGGTTTGAGGGATTGATTGGGCAATCACAGGCGATCGCGTTACTACAAGGAGCCGTAGCCGCAAATCGCCTTGCTCCAGCTTATCTGTTTGCTGGCCCTCCGGGTGTGGGGCGGAGTCTGGCGGCGCAGGCGTTTGTGGAACTGCTGTTTTGTACCGGGGTGAGCGCCGATAAGCAGAAATTAATTCACAAGCGCTTGCGGCAGGGAAATCACCCGGATGTGTTGTGGGTGGAACCTACCTATCTGCACAACGGGGTACGCTTATCAGCGAGGGAAGCGGCAGAAAAAAACCTCAAGCGCAAGGCACCTCCCCAAATTCGCTTAGAACAAATTCGGGAAATTGCTCAGTTTCTCGGTCGTTCGGCATTAACAGCCCCTCGTAAAATTGTCGCCATCGACCAAGCCGAGATGATGGCAGAGGCGGCGGCAAATGGTTTGCTGAAAACCTTAGAAGAACCGGGTAAGGCGACGATTATTTTGATTGCCCCCGGTGCCGATGCCTTGTTACCAACCCTGGTATCTCGTTGTCAGCGGATTCCCTTTTCCCGCTTGGCGCTGGAGGATATGGAGCAAGTGCTGAGAAAAACCGGACAAGAGGAGATTTTGCAGGAACGAGCTGTGTTAGAGATTGCCCAAGGCAGTCCGGGAGAAGCGATCGCGGCTTGGCAACAACTCCAAGTTATTTCCCCCGATCTTCTCAAGCGCTGCACCCAGTTTCCCAAAACCCCTCGCATCGCCCTAGAACTTGCCCGTGATATTGACTCATCCCTCGATACAGAAGCTCAGTTGTGGTTGGTAACCTATCTCCAGCACAGCTACTGGCGGACGCGATCGCACCCGGCGCTCGTGACAAAGCTAGAGCAAGCGAGAAAATCTCTTCTCAGTTATGCTCAGCCGCGCCTGGTGTGGGAAGTAACCTTGCTGGAATTATCTCAATTTGCGGTTTGATAAAAGCTGAATGCTTTCCCTCAGGACTGATGAAAAATTAAAAAAAACTTCTGAAGTAAGATCAAGCCATTGAGGTCTTCAAAAAATAGTTTTAAGGTTCAAAATCATCTATTTATCCCCATTTTTGGCAGAAAAATATGGCATTTAGTCAAACTGTTCGTGCGGTTGGCGTCTTTTCAACGCGCCAAGATACAGAAGACGCACTGAATAAATTAAAAAACTCAGGTTTTCCCATGCATCAAGTTTCTGCGATCGCGCAAAACCTTGAAGGAGACAATGAAATTGCCGGAGTAGAGGTAACAAGCCAAGATAACAAGGCAACGGGGAAAGGCGCTGTTGTTGGTACGGCGGCGGGTGGTATGACAGGAGGGCTGATCGGCATTATCGGCGCTTTGATGACCCTTACTGTGCCGGGAGTTGGCCCGGTTGTGGCAGGTGGTGCGATCGCCTCTATCTTGGGGGACGCTTTGATTGGCGGTGCCGTTGGTGCAACGACGGGTGGAATAGTCGGTGCCTTTACAGGGCTAGGCATTCCAGAAGAGCAATCTCGAATTTACAACGAGCGACTGCTCAAAGGTAATCATTTAGTGATTATTGAAGGTACGCTGGCAGAAATTGACCGCGCTACTGCCATTTTCAGTCAGCAAAATCTTTTGGAGTGGGAGGTCTATCAATCCTGAATTTCCCTCAAAGCGGTGACGAGTTGCTGAAGCTGACTCGGCTCGTGAGTTGCCATCAAAGTCATCCGAATGCGGCTGGTAGGGACTGTAGGAGGGCGGATAGCGGGGGCAAAAATGCCTGCGGTTTTGAGGTATTGTCCGGCTTTGAGAGCTGTAGCGGGACTGTTGAGTTGCAGGCAAAGAATGGGTGAGTTTGAGGGCAAAAGTTTAAGCTCAGGGAGTTGCTGGGCAATTAACTGCTTGAGGGTATGCGTATTGTGCCAAAGCTGAGCACGGCGTTCCGGTTCTTGTTGGATAACTTTGATCGCCGCTAAGGCAGCAGCCGTATCTGCGGGTGTTAGTCCCGTAGTGTAAATCCAGCTAGGGGAACGATTGCGGAGGAAATCGATCAGGGAGGCAGAACCGGCAACATAGCCACCTAAACTCCCTAAGGCTTTGCTCAGGGTGCCAACTTGAATTAAAGGTTGCCCGGTGCAGCCAAAGTGTTCTACACAACCTGCACCCTGATGACCAAGAACACCAGTGGCATGAGCTTCATCGACTAGTACCATGCAATCGTAGGCTTGGGCGAGTTCCAATAGTTGGAGTAAGGGGCATAAGTCGCCATCCATACTAAAGACGCTATCGGTGATGATCAGGCAGCGGCGATAGTGCTGTCGGTGCTGATGGAGCTGGGTTTGCAGGTGTTCAATATCGCAGTGGCGATACTCTACAACCATTGCACCACTGAGGACTGCACCGTTTTTGAGGCTGGAGTGATTGTACTGGTCGGAAAGTATGAAATCGCGTTTGCCGACAACCGCCGCGATCGCCCCTAAATTTGCCAGGTATCCTGAACTAAATACCAGAGCGTCTTCCGTTTGTTTGAGAGCCGCGATCGCTGTTTCCAATTCCCGATGTAGTTCTCGATGTCCGCTGACTAATCGCGAACCTGTGCTACCTGTGCCATATACCTGCGTCGCCTCAACGGCTGCTGCGATCAAACGTTCGTCGCCCGCTAGCCCTAGGTAGTCATTACTGGCGAAATTCAGTAGCGATCGCCCCTCCATCTGCACAACCGCTCCAGAACGCCCCTGAATCGCCTGCACCGAACGGTACCAATCAGCCCGATGAATTACCCTGAGAGATTCTTCTAGCCACGCGTAGGGATTAGCCGTCACTCTGCTGTTGTACCTGTTTGCTTCAAATAGCTCAACAACCAATTGGCAGCGGTGGCTCGTCGCGTCTGTCGGGGCCCAAATTCACCAATTTTGTAACCTTTAAAGCCTAGCTGTTCTTTTAGGAGCTGTTTATTTTCTGCTGGTATCGAGCGCGTCAGCTTCACTGTGGCAGGACGGTTTTCAATAAAATCTGGAGGCTCAGGATAATCCTCTTTCCACTGAGCATCCGCATTACTAGCATCCCAACGATCAGTCGCCGCATCATAGCGGTATCCCAAGCCTTGCCACACCAGTTGGTTGACTGTCCCATCCTCAATTTCATCTTTGAGAATTGCCCAAATCGTATCGGTAGTTAGCGGTGGTAAGTTAGACATAAGCTGTGTATAACGTTTATTTTATAAAGAGCAAAACAGACATACAGTTTTTGGGATCTCAACAGCAAGGGAATGGAGAGCCGGGAGCCTCACAGGTGTAGGTTTTTTACAAAAGAGAGAAGGGCAAAAGTGGAGGA
>NZ_JCACLG010000060.1:0-13199 GCF_059505785.1 Kastovskya adunca
CAACTGTGACTTTCTTCAACTCCGCTTGATTGTAAAAAACCTACACCTGTGAGGCTCCCCTGCTCCGCCGCTCCCCTGCACCTCTGCACCCCTGCTCCCCTGCTCCCCTACTCAGGACTCAGCACTCAGCACTCAGGACTAACTTCTAGTTGCGATCGCTTAACAATTTTTCGTATTATGGAGTGTTCTAGCAAAACACCGGCTCAAATCCGAATGAGCGTGTTGTAGACCAGTATTGTCAGGGTCAGTTGTCAGAGACAACCGACGACAGACAAAAAACCTGGAGCTATCAACACCTCATTAAGAGGACTTGAGCACTAAAGTGATTACCCAAAATAAAGACGATGCCAAAACCCGTACAAATAGTTTTGAAGCAAGATATTAACAAGCTGGGCAGATCGGGAGATTTAGTTGAAGTCGCTCCTGGCTATGCTCGCAACTACCTGATTCCTCAAGGATTGGGCGTCAGAGCCACGGCTGGCATTCTCAAGCAAGTAGAGCGTCGCCAAGAGAAAGAGCGGCAACGCTTAATCGAAGAAAAGCAACAAGCTCAATCTCGCAAGACTGCCCTAGAAACCATCGGTCGCTTCGTAATCCGCAAGCAAGAGGGAGAAAACGAGGCAATTTTTGGTACCGTAACGGCTGCTGATGTTGCTACTGCTATTCAGGAAGCCACAAACCAGGAAATAGACCGTCGGGGAATTAACCTACCCGATATCAACAAGCTCGGTTTCTACAAGACGGAAATCAAGCTACACCCCGAAGTTACAGCGGTTGTTGAAGTCCAGGTTGCTCCCCTCTAGTACCATCCTGGGTAGCGGTAGAACCTGAAAACTTGAGCCACTCTGTTGAGTATTGACCAGCTTGGTTGGGTAAAGATTGGGCGTTGAGTGTTACCGAACCAGCGGTCACTCAACGCCTTAATTGACTAAGCTGGTCAATATCTGCTAATCCTTGCCAAAGCTTATGGTTCACCAAGTGCCCCTGCAAGTCTCTAGCAATCTGTTACCACCGCAAAATATTGATGCCGAGGAATCGATTCTCGGAGGTATTTTGTTAGACCCTGAAGCCATCGGTCGGATTGCTGACTTTCTGCGCCCGGAAGCGCTTTACATCCGCGCTCATCGAGACATTTATGAAGCGTCATTAGCACTCTTTCGTCAGGGTAAGCCTACAGACTTAATGAGTCTTACGACCTGGCTATACGACCACAATGAACTTGAAAAAGTGGGGGGTCAAAGTAAGTTAGCTCAGTTGGTAGACCGTACCGTTAGTGCGGTCAATATTGACCGCTACGCGACGCTGGTCATGGAAAAGTACCTGCGTCGTCAGCTCATTCAGGCAGGTAATGAAATTGTCCAGCTTGGGTACGACACCACACTCGAGCTAGAGTCCGTCCTTGACCAAGCGGAGCAGAAAATTTTTAACCTGACGCAAACGCGTCGTCAGCAAGGTTTAATTCCTATCTCTGAAACCCTTATTCAAACTTTCCAGGAGATTGAAACCCGGCATGAAGGGGTCGCTTTGCCGGGGATTCCCTGTGACTTTTATGACCTGGATGCGATGACTGGCGGGTTCCAGCGTTCTGACGTGATTATTGTGGCGGGTAGACCCGCGATGGGCAAGACCAGTTTTGCCATGGGAATTGCTCGCAAAATTGCCGATAAGCTACCCGTGGCAATTTTTAGCTTGGAGATGTCCAAAGAGCAACTAGTGCAGCGGATGCTTGCGAGTGAGGCAGGGATTGAAAGTAACTATTTGCGGACGGGGCGGATTAGCCAAAACCAGTGGGAACCTTTAAGTCATGCCCTGGGTACGTTATCAGAGTTACCAATTTTCATTGATGATACTGCCAACCAGACGGTGATGCAGATGCGATCGCTAGCACGGCGTCTGCAAGCCGAACAGGGTGGATTGGGCTTGATTTTAATTGACTACTTACAACTGATGGAGGGCAGTGGCAGTGATAATCGAGTGCAGGAGTTGTCGAAAATTACCCGTAGCCTCAAAGGATTAGCACGGGAACTGAATGTTCCGATTATTGCTCTGTCTCAGCTCAGTCGGGGCGTTGAAGCCCGCACCAATAAGCGTCCCATGATGTCTGATTTACGCGAAAGCGGTTCGATTGAGCAAGATAGCGATTTGGTGATCATGCTTTACCGGGACGAGTACTATAATCCCGATACACCAGACCGGGGCATTGCCGAGGTGATTATTACCAAACATCGCAATGGCCCCACAGGGGTCTTGAAGCTACTATTTGACCCCCAATTTACTCGCTTCCGCAACTTAGCCTCTCCCAATCGCTAAAGTTGCATTTTGCATCAAGAGTCGCTTCGCTTCAGATCCCCGACTTCTCTAAGAAGTCGGGGATCTCGCCTTCTCTGTTGAGCAATGACTCAACAGCCCCCTGCGGAATGTGGGTTAAAAGCAATGGGGACAGGCAAAATAGCCCATCCCCATAAGAGTTTGGTCACTCTGCCTAACTTTTAGCTAACTTTTAACAGTTCCACATCAAAAAGCAGCGTGGCGTTGGGAGGAATCACTCCACCTGCACCACGGGCACCATAGCCCAACTCAGGGGGGATAATGAGCTGGCGGCGTCCACCGACTTTCATCGTGCTGAGTCCTTCATCCCAACCCTTGATCACTTGTCCCGTCCCAATCTTGAAGGAAAAGGGGCTATTGCGATCGCGGGAACTATCAAATTTTGTGCCATTCTCTAATGTGCCTGTGTAGTGAACGACAACCGTTTGACCTTTTTTGGGAGTTGCACCACTACCTTCTGTTAGTTCAACATACTTCAAACCTGAGGGTGTGGTTACAACCTCTTCACTGTTGGGATTTGTTTCCATTGCTATTAATTTTGTTGTATCAACTGGATTAATTGTTGCCGCATCTGAAGCTACTATGCTTTGAGTTGGAGTCACTTCATCTGCCAGGGCGGGTTTTTGTCCGCCAGTTAGTTGAGCAAATACCAGCAATAATCCACAAGCCAGCATGACTCCTAAACTAATTAATATTTCTCTCAAAACTATTCCTCCGAGTAATCAGCCTCAGCGCCAGAGCTTATTTTCCAAATCGCGTATCTGACGCTCTAAACGGTCAATGCGACCGCGTAATTCGTCCATTTCCGCTTGGCGAGGGACGCCTAAATCCTGCAACATATTACGCATCTGCCGTTCCATCTGCGTCTCAAGGTTCCCTTGTTCGGACTTGAGCTGCTGCATCATGTCATCGACGAATCCTTTGGCTTGTTCAGGATTAATTTTACCTTCCCTCACCCATTCGTCACTCACCTCACGCATTTTCTCTGCGGCCATTGATGTCGTACCAATCCCAAGCATCAATATTTGTCTAAGCCAGTTGCTATTATTGTCCATGCTATTTTCCTGTCATCAGTGCAATCAAATGGGCGGCTTGGAGGTAACCTATTGCCAAGAATGCACAAACTAAACTTCTTTCCCAGCCTCCAGTTCTATTCTGTGATATCTTCGCAACACCTGCCGCAAACTGATCGACATCGCTCATTTCATAGGCGATCGCGCTTCGGCTTCAATCCTTTAGGCAGAACCCTCAAAAGCGAAGAGTTGCGTAACATGGTTATTGAGTGGCTCAAGATCAGAGTGTCTCCAGAACTTCGGGAAAAATATATCCAAACCGATGCCGCTATCTGGACAGCGATGCTTGCCAGATATCCAGGTTTTTTAGGAAAAGAAGTCTGGATTAATCCGGAAGCTCCAGAAGAGATTGTTTTGGTGATTATGTGGGAAACCCGCGAACACTGGAAAGCAGTTCCCCCAGAACCGCTCGAACAAACAGAGCAACAATTTAATCAAGCCTTCGGCGAACCCCAGGAAATTATTGAGGCTACCGAGTATCAAGTGCGAAAATTTCCTTGAACTCCCTTCGGGCTAAAGCCAGATCGCTCCCCTGGGTAGGACACCCAACAGACGCCCTCTAAACTGCACGAGATCTGTTACCACCCATGCTGAATTGTCCCCATTGTCAACAACCTATCGACAAAAGAGCGATCGCTTGTCCTCATTGCGGGACAACTCTCAAAGCCTACGGTCATCCCGGTATCCCCTTGCACCAAGCCTCTGAGGGGTATTTGTGCGACACCTGCACCTATCACGCCGATGATACCTGCAACTTTCCCCAACGTCCCTACGCCAAAGAATGCACCCTTTACAACAACCTCTCTAAGCAGCAACTAGAAGCCACCCCAGCCTACAAGATCCCCTGGACGCGCTCGATTCGGCTGTGGTGTCAGCGTCACAGAGGAATGCTACTTCTAATCGCGATCGCGGCAGTCAGTATCCTACTAGTAGTCTTTTAGTCAGCATTACCACCTAAAGCACGCTGGCTGGTGTTGAACTCCCTTGCGTCACAATCAACGGGTCTTCTAGGGGTGATTGTTCAATCACACGTTTTTCTTCTTGATACACATCCAAATCAAACCAGAAGGTTGTACCCACGCCAACTTCGCTCACGAGATGTACTTGACTGTGGTGCTTCTCTATAATATTTCTCACAATCGAAAGCCCTAACCCGGTGCCTTCTAACGTGTGTACCCGGTTTTCAACTCGGAAGAAGCGGTCAAAAATTGCCTGTTGGTCTTCTAAATCGATGCCAATTCCTGTATCAGAGATTTCCACCCGTACCTGTCTAGAGGGATAAGGTGTCACTGAAGTATGGGAGTCTTCTGGTATCTTCTCCGGGCTATTATCTGCGAGCAGATAAGCGCGAATCATCACTTGTCCCCCCGATTTAGTAAATTTCAGCCCATTGCCAACTAAATTGGCAAAAACTTGTAGCAGCAAGTCGTAATGACCAACCACAGGGGGCAAATTGGGAGCAATATCTTGTCTGAGTTCGATACCTTTGTCTTTAGCGTTGAGCTGATAGGTGCGGAGAGTTTGCTCGATCGGTTGATCCAACTCTACAGGCTCAAAGTGATAAATTCGACAAGACTCCAGTCGGGATAAATCGAGAACATCGTTAACCAAACGAGTCAAACGGTCAGTTTCATGATTAGCCGTATCGAGAAACTCCCGACGTTCGTTTTCTGTCAGGTCTTCACCGTATTCGTGGAGGGTTTCGATGAATGACTTGATGTTAAACAGGGGAGTTCGCAATTCGTGGGAGACATTGCTAATAAACTGACTTTTTGCCTCATTGAGTTCTACTTCACGGGTAATATCCTGCACCGTCATCGCAATTCCCTTAATGCTCTCCCGGTACTGGTCAAGAACCTTAGTCAGGAGAATGCGGACAGTACGATTGGTTGTTTGAGTGAGAGTAATGCGGAATTCATTCCCTTCGCGCTCAGCGGTAGTGTTATCTTCCACAATTTGATACAACGGTCGGGTTAATTCTGCCGTCACCGAAGCAGGTAGATGATGTAAGAGATTTTCTCCAACGACCTCAATATTTTCCCATCCAAAGATCCGTCGAGCGGTTGGGTTGACTAAAACTAATTGGAAACTCGTATCCATTAACACTGCACCATCGGCAATGGTGGACACCAATGTCTCTAGCTTGGCTTTCTCCGCCGTTAATTCTTCAATGTTTTGCTCCTCGTAGCGCTCTAAGCGCTCCGCCATGTCATTGAAGCTAGAAATTAGTTCTCCTAATTCACCACCTTGAGGCAAGTCAACTCGTTGCTTAAAGTTACCTGCGGCAATGTTTTTCACCCCAACCAACAATTCTTTAATCGGTCTTGTGATGGTTAGGGCATTGATTACTGCCCCTAAAATCACCATGACCCAGATCGAGATAAAAACAGCGATCGTTACGTCCCGTGTCAGGTTTGAGGACGCCACAACGGTTGGATTCGGATTAATTCCGATCGCTAAAACTCCTAAGTTATTCCCCTCGTGGCTCAGAGGAACAAAGACATCTGTTACCTCGCCATCTGGGGTTATGTGCTGGCGCACTAGGGGCAACTCTGAATGTTCTGCGTAGTTGTCCGGTAGCTGAATCCGGCGCTGAATTGTTAGGGAGTTTTTTACCTCTGATTCTGAAAAGGGAATCCCGAAGAAAATTTTGCCCGTCTCGTCAGCGTAGAGCATATAGCGCACGCTGGAGGTACTGCTATAAAAACGTTGAGAGAAACGCGCTACCTCTGTGAGATTGTTTTCCGCAATCTGAGGGGCAACATTGGCAGCGAGCAATAGGCCCAAATCTCGACCGAAGCGTGTGTCGTTAAGGCGGGCATCTTGTTGGATTGTATTGACAGCCCAAAAGGTCAGACCGCTCATGCTCAAAGAGACGATCAAAGTCGCCGCCGCCATCAACCGCGTCTGAAGTGTAAACTCAGACCACCAATTGGCAAAGATCTCTCGAATGTATTTCAATAGAGCCAACAAGGAAAATCTCCACCACTCACGGTGAAAACTACAGAATTACTCCAAAAGGTAGCTGTTTTTCTAGGAAAAATTAACCCCTTTTGTGTCTACTAATTATAGCGGTTGCAAAGCTGGTTTCGATTGACTGTACTCATTCTGTGAGGTGCTACCTTAGCCAAACTTGGCTTTGGCTTGTTCGTACACCTCCAGGGTGATTGTTGTTGCCCCTGACTCGCGTACCATTTGCTCGATCTTGCGTCGGGCCGCCGGACGAACAAAGAAAGGAATCTCTTTGAGCTTGGCTTCTGCTTCGGGTGTCCAAGATACAGCATCGGATGGATTAGACTCTGTCATCGTTTTTTGGCTCCTCGTAACCACTTCTGTATTGTATAGGCTACAGATCTGGCTCCTAGCCCTGACTTCTATCTAAGCGCGATCGCCAACTTCTGCCAACTCTCGCCCCCCAAAAATCGCTTCGGAATGACGATAGAACTTGAACTCCATCAAGTTATAAAACGGGTCTTGCAAGAAAAAGGTGCGATGTTCAGTCAGTTGACCGGAAAATCGTAGCTTTGGCTCTTGGTAGAAGGTGAGCTGTTTTTGTTTGACCCGTTCTAGTAAAGCTTCCCAATCGCTTTCGGCGGTGAACACCAGCCCAAAATGTCGCGGGTAGATTCCGCGTTGTGGCGTCAGGGGTTCTGGGGTGAGGTGCGCCACAAGCTGATGCCCGTAGAGGTTTAAAATTACGGCATGACGAGACTCGCGCCCTACTTGGCAGCCTAGTACCTCAGCGTAATATTCTCTGGTTTTTTGAATATCGCTAACCGGAAAGGCGAGATGAAATATAACGGGATTCATCACTAATTTAGTTAAAGGTTGTACAAGGGAAGTCAACTTTCAAATGATATTCTCTACGAATCTAGCTCTTCCCTAATTTTTAATCATGCTGTCTACTATTAATGCCTTAAATCCCTGGATAGTTGCTGTGGGATTGAATACGGTTTTAGCCCTGATTGCCTGGACTAGTCCCAAAAAGTTACTCACGCCAGAGGGATTACTTCACGCGTGGGGGTTGGGTATTGTCATCTGGGGAACTTTAGGCTGGCGGGGCTACCTAGTGGTACTGTTTTACTTTTTGGTAGGGTCGGCTGTCACCCGCATCGGGATGAAGCAAAAGGAAGATCAAGGAATTGCCGAGAAGCGATCGGGGGCGAGGGGGCCGGAAAATGTTTGGGGTTCGGCACTCACCGGGGCAATCTGTGCCCTAGCGATGCTAGTTGTTGCCCCAATTTATCAACCCTTTTTATTGTTGGGTTATGTCGCTAGCTTTTCTACCAAGCTGTCAGATACCTGTGCTAGTGAGGTGGGCAAAGCTTACGGTAGGCGCACGTTCCTGATTACGACCTTACAGCCTGTAGCGCGGGGAACTGAAGGAGCGGTGAGTTTAGAAGGGACACTTGCCGGGATCATTGGTTCGGTGGCGATCGCGTTCGTTGCTTGGGGGGTTGGTGTAATTGACTTACTAGGGGTAGTATTTTGTGCGATCGCGGCATTTATTGCTACCAACTTAGAAAGTGTGATTGGGGCAACGCTGCAAGTAAAGTATGACTGGATGACCAATGAATTGGTGAATTTCTTCAACACTCTGATTGGGGCGGTCGTTGCCATTGTTTTGCTTCTAGCATGGCAGGGGTTAAATCTGGGTGCGGGTTAGGGTGTGTTAACCAATTTGTCAGGATAGGGGATTTAAAAACCCCACGCGACGCCAAGATCAAGAGAAAAAGAGTAGTTACCTAACTAAAAAAGTTAAGAGTTAGTTGCTAGGCTTTGCACAAAATCAAAGAGATGATGAGCAAGCTGTAATTTACTACCAAGGGCAATAGGCTGTTGGCGTCCTTGGTTGTCGATCAAGATGGCTTGGTTCGTACTGCTGCCAAAACCAGCATTGGGTTGATCAATGGGGTTGGCAGCGATCGCATCTAGTTTCTTGGCTTGCAACTTCTGCAACGCTGGCGTCACAATATCCCCAGTTTGTGCGGCAAAGCCAATTAATTGCTGATGGGGTTGCTTCCGACGCCCCAGTTCCGCAACAATATCTGTTACAAATTCCAGCTTTAAAGCAGATGGTAGGGACGACTTTGGTAACTTCTCTGTAGCAAACTCGGCTGGTTTCACATCTGCCACGGCTGCTGACATGACTGTAATATCAGCATCGGGGAAACATTCAAACATTGCCTGCTGCATCTCGGCAGCACTCACCACGGCAATTGCCCGTATCCCGCTCGGTGCTTCCCAGCTTACTGGGGCATGAACTAGGGTGACATTTGCTCCTCGATGAACTGCCGCTTGTGCCAATGCCAGACCCATCTTACCCGTGGAAGGATTGCCAATAAAGCGCACCGGATCGAGATATTCCCGCGTTCCTCCAGCACTAATCAATACATGCTTACCCAGTAAGTCCCGCTTTCCGGCGGTATGCAACAAAGACTCAATATTGGTGAGAATTAAGGGCGGTTCTGCCATGCGTCCTGTTCCAACGCGATCGCAAGCGAGTAAACCCACCGCTGGGTCAACTCCTTGATACCGCTGATCTTGCAACACCTGCTGCCAATTGCGCTGCACCGCCACTTGTTCCCACATATCAGTGTTCATCGCTGGGGCTAACAACACCGGACAGCGAGACGCCAGCACCGTATTGGTTAGCAAATTGTCTGCCAACCCATAAGTCAACTTGCCTAATGTATTCGCCGTCAGAGGCGCAATTAGAAAAACTTCCGCCCATTCTCCCAATTCAATATGTAGAGGACGTTGATAGAGGGGTTTCCAGAAGCTTTGATCGGTATAAGCCGGATGGCGTGCTAGGGTCGTTACCGTCAGCGGCGTGATAAACTCCTGTGCTGCCTGGGTTAGAATTACCCTGACTTCTGCCCCAGCTTTAAATAAAGCCGATATAACCTCGCAAACCTTATAAGCAGCAATTCCGCCACCGATACCAATTAAAATTCTCCGATTTTTCATCTGATTTTTTTGAGATCGCTAAGTGTGCCTTTATACCTTGACAATTCTCTTTTCTAGCCTGGTATATCAAAGCAACAAAAAACTCGCCCTAACCATTAAGGAGCGAGTTTTAAACAAGTATTTGCTCTCTACTTTGGGATTGAAAACCCCTATGGCGAAGCTCAACACATTCTCTCAAGCTTCGTCATACGGTACCAAATCCAATATATAAAGGTAAGGTATCACTAATGCTGGACGCTGGAACGCCAGTGCGCGGAGCAAATGCCAGTCATTTAGACCTTCAAAGGCATTGGTGTAATCATCTTGCTCTAGACGGGTTGCTAGGTTTGCCACGTCTTCTGCGGTGAAAGCAGACAAGTCTCGTTGCAAAGTAGTTACAGTTGCCATCGCTCACGCCTCCCTTAGCTAGCCTTTGGGTTAGTTGCTGTAGCTGATTTACAGCACCTAATATAATAGCGCTATTTCTCAGTAGAACTGGGGTGAAATGGAAGTAAGTATTAAATGTTCACAGCCGAGAGGGAGAACGTTAAAGACAGGATATTACAGGATGAAAAAGGAATTTACCAATCAGCTCTGAACAAAGCTGCCATCTTTGACAATGATATGGCGATCGCGATCAAAGATAATTTGCCCCTCATTCTTGAGCTTGCTGAGAAGCCGCGTTACTGTCACCCGTGTCGTACCAATCGCATTTGCCAGATTCTGGTGTGTCAGTCGAATATCTAGCCGCGTTCCTTCAGTGACAGGTTGACCAATTTCTTTTTTCATTAGTAGCAGCAACTGTTGCAAACGGTCTTCCACCCGTCGCTGTCCAGAAATTGACAGCAGTGCTTCAGTTTGTCGCATCCGGCGCACCAACTGCGGCAAGATAATCTCAGCCAAACGTGGAGAAGTCTCAATTTCTGCCAAAGAAAACCACGTCAAATTGACATCGGTTAACGCTGTTGCTTGATAAGTCTGCAGTAGCGTAAACCAGAGACCAAAAAATCCCGAAGGCTCTGCCCAACCGAGCCAAGCTTCATCTCCATTGGGATGAAGGGTACCGAGCTGTACTATACCCTGACAAACTTGCCAGACACCCTGCGATACTAAAGGAATCACTTCTCCTTTGCCATAAAAGTGCAGTCGGCGTCCTTCTCGGAGTTCGTACGGGTTAATTTCGAGGATAGGGTTAGAAAGTGGCGGCATAGGAGACAACTCTTCCAATTGGAAAGCACAGGTTAAATCGTGCTCCCTCAATCTACGTTACTAAGGTAAAGATTAAGTAATCCTCAGATTAAGTCATTACTTATTAGTAACGGAATAAAAAAAGCAGGTTTGCTTAACAATAAAAATTATCAGCAATTTTACTTTTCATGTTTTCCTTGCTTTTTTAGGGCTTTTATAGTTGGTTTGAGCAGCGTTACGTGCAAATCCTCGCGGGTTTTCGGATTTAAGTACCTTAATAGCGAGATAGCCCCAGTCTCCAAAAGTTTTGGGGTTGGTTATTGCGGTATTTTTCATTACTTGTAAATGCAACTAGCAGCAGTTAGTATCCCTGGATGTGCAATTTTTTACCGAGGAGTTTCTAAGGTATAAAATAATACTACATTCATGCTGAGGGATCTGTGGGGCTTACGGTGAGCTGCATCAAGGCTGAGCATTAGCAATCCGCCAAAAGTGGTAGAGGCGAAAAATTCCCCCACCCTACCTCACCCACTTAGTACGGCTAAAAACCCATTTTTCGGCTGGCAATCTGAAACAGTAGTAAAAATACTGATTTTGCCTTGCCTGGTTGGACAAACACAGATTATCTTTAAAATACAAGCTTGTAACCGTGGCTTTTAATTGTTAAAAACCGATCGGGGTAACAAGCTTCACTTAGTTAAGATGTATTAGACAGCACGCACTGAGGAATGGCTGCTAGCCTCAATGCTTTTTGTTAAAGCTTGTTAGTTTCTCCGTGCTAGCCTAACATCAATATTTGTTCACGAGACAGAACTCAATCTTTATCCACCTGTATGAGGCCGAGCCAAGACTTCGGAACAGCAGCAGAATCTGCCAGCGCAGCAAGTACGAGAGATTTTTCCAGCTTGATGCCTAGACCTGGCTGGAGTTTGTATTCTGCTGGTGATTAAAGAGCCTAAGTAGTGGTCGTAGCACCAAAAGTAGGCAGATAAAAGTCATCCGTCTCGAGAATTTACCGATTTTGTTTTATTCAAACAACGCAGTACTAGGGAGGTGACATTAGCTGAGTCGCTCCTAAGCGGCATCAAAGTTTCCTAATGCCAAGAACCAACAGCAACTTCAAGGCTGAGTAAGGGCTACTGTGGCAATCTTTGGTGATTAATCTCTAATCAAACGCAGACGCAAACAGCGTCTAATGGTGCGTTTCTAGCCGTTGAGCTTTGATTCGATGCTAGTACCTAGGGATTAGCTTCAGCTAGACAATAACCTACCCAATTACATAGGAGACACACCCTTGGTTGTTGCAATGGTGGAAGGTTAGCGCTTTGCCAAAGCTTTTTCCTTTGGCTTGTAACCAGGGTAAAACTTTTTTCTTTATTGCTTAACCAAGTTTTGGGGCAATACATTTCAACAGCGATCGCATTAATAGCGATCGCCACTTTCTGTCCCAAGTCTGTATGCATCAAGTCTCCAATTCCCTCAAAAGAATCCTATAGTCCTGCATAACCGTATTTTCAATGCCCTCGGTCATGTTTGGAACATCCAGAACCTAAAAAAAATCAACAATTTTTATGCATGCCAGTGACCTTTTAAATGAAGCCGAACTCTTACATCGACATTTGTTAGGAGAACGCAACTTTCGAGGTATAAAACTGATTGAAGCGGACTTAACCGGAGCCAATCTCACTCGCACTGATTTAAGCTCTGCTTCGTTGCAAGAAGCAAGCTTAGTTGGCGCGAAACTGGTGGGTGCCAAACTTTGCGGCGCAGACTTAAGTACTGCCAACTTATCGAGAGCAAAACTTATTGACGCTATGCTCTCACAAGCCACTCTCACAGAGGCAAACCTCCGCAAAGCAGACTTGAGTGGAGCTATCCTCAGCGGAGCCGTTCTTTCAGGAGCTGATCTCAGTGAAGCTAGCCTGATTGGAACCTGTTTGATTGGTACTTTATTAAAGAAAGCCAAGCTCCGGTTGGCGAACTTGACAGGAGCCACCTTGAGCCAAGCGATCCTCAGTGAAGCAGATTTGAGGGGAGCAACGCTGAATCGAGCGATTTTGAGTGAGGCAGATTTGAGTGGGGCGAACCTAAGTGGAGCGAGCCTGATTCGGGCATATTTAAGCCGGGTGGTGCTGAAAAAAGCTAACTTGAGCGAGGCTGACTTGACTGAAGCCTACCTGCGTTCTTGTAAGCTTAGCCGTGCCAATCTCAGCAGTGCTGACCTACGGGGAGCAGATTTAAGTCAAGCAAATCTCCGAGGCGCTGACCTCAGCAAAGCCGATCTCCAAGGAGCCAACCTCAGTAAAGCTGACCTCCAAGAGGCTAACTTATCGGGAGCCAATCTAGCAGGAAGCAATCTGCTAGAAGCCAACTTACGTGACGCTAACCTGTCTCACGCAAACTTGTCGCAAGCTGGCTTACTCTTGGCTTACCTCATCGGCGCAAATTTGAAGGGCGCTAACTTATCAGGAGCTAATTTAATCGGCACTAACATCAGTGGCGCTAATTTAAAAAAAGCATGCTTAGAAGGCGCGATCATGCCCAACGGAGTTAAAGGCAAGGATTAGCGAGTAGGGGCTAATAGCGCTCTCAGCAGTCCCCTAGGATTGATGGGGTGCAGGGGTGCAGGGGTGCAGGGGTGCAGGGGTGCAGGGGTGCAGG